>JAJQBV010000077.1 GCA_021203115.1 Clostridiales bacterium
CGTGGTGCAGGGGCGGAAATATCTTATTGTTGCTATTGCATTTGATAATTACCGTTGGTCGTTACTCCGGTACAAGTTCAATGAGGCCGGTATCGGAAATGATTTTGGGATCCCGATAAAACTGACCCGTCCGAGCGACCTGATGAAAATCCATCCCGTGATCAATTCGGCGTTCGTAAGGCATCGTTTTGTCTGGGGAGATTTGCCGATCATGCGATGGTACACCAATAACACAAAGGTCGTTTCCGAAGGGTTAAATTACACTTACGGGAAAATAGAGAAGCACGCCAGAAAAACAGACGGATTTATGGCGATGGCTCATGGCATGACACTCATAGACATGTTGGAAGATGTTCAGACGGAAAACACAGTCTTTGAGCCGTTTGTATTTTAGGAGCTGATGATATGGGAATTTTTTCAAAAAAGACGGCAGCGTATATGACTGGCTATTCAACCTGATCTCCACCGCCGATCTGACCGAAGCGGAAGAAAAAGCCGCAAAAGAAAAGTTAAAACATGCCGCGGTGAAGGAAATGGCGTTGTATACGTCTGTGACGCTGATCGCCGACCTGATTGCCGGATGCAAAATCCGAGTCTTTGAGGATAACAAGCCGGTGAAAAATGAGAAGTGGTATGTGTTCAATATTTCCGCGAACCCGAACCAGACACCGGCGCAGGTAATCTCTGACTGGATCACCAAAATGTACATAAAAGGCGAAGCCTTGATCGTGCCATTGTCCAAGAATCTGTATGTGGCGGAAAGCTTTTCAAGGGAAGAATACCCGGTCAAAGGCGATGTTTTTAAAAATATCTGCATCGGAAGCAATTTCCAGAGCAACCGGTCTTTTAAGGCGGACGGTGTATATTATATCAGACAAAGCGATCCGCAGATCAAAAAGTTATTCAACAGCGTTTTTGAAGTATACGCTGATTTGCTGGAATATTCCAAAAAAGCCAGCGCTCAGGGCAGTGGAGAAAAATATGCCATGCAGATTGGTGACTATCGTTCCGGTACACCAGCAGAAGAAAAGGAGTATCTGGACGGCGTGCAGGAGCGTTTGGCAACATTTGTGAAAGCAGATTCTGCCGCGCTGCCACTAACCAAAAACCAGACGATCCAGAGATTATCGAGCGCGACTGCAACGAATTCCACGGATTATACGGCACTTCGGAAAGATGTTTATAATATCGCAGCGGAAATCTTGCATCTACCAGCCGGCTTGCTGGACGGGAGCCTGACCGCAGTGGATCAGGTGCTGAATCAGGCGCTTACGACCGCGATTGACCCGCTGGTAAATAAGATCAACCAGGAACTGACCAGAAAAACATATTCCCGGGAACAGGCCATGAAGGGCTGCCGGGTATTTGTGGATGTGTCCTCTATCCGGCATGTGGATGTGATAGAGAAAGCGAATGAAATTTACAACCTCATTGCATCCGGTGTTGTCTGTATCGATGAGGCACGGGGGCTTTGCAGGCTTCCGGAACTGAATACTGATTGGAGTGAAAAACATTATATTACAAAAAATTACGAGGAAGTCGGAAAGACAGATCCTTTGGAAGGAGGTGAGTAAGGAATGGAGAAACGTAAATATTACGCACTGGAAACGCAAGACCGGAAAGCTCAGTTAGTGATCTTCGGAGATATTACAAGTTTTCCGTGGTTTGAAAGTGACGTGTCCGCCTATAACCTCCAGAAGGAAATCCAGAGTTTGGACGTCGATAAAATTGACGTGCATATTAATTCCTATGGCGGAGAGGTGGCCGAGGCACTTGCGATCACCAATACGCTTTTAAGACATCCGGCAGAGGTTACGACCTATGTCGATGGTTTCGCGTGTTCCGCGGCGACCATTATCTTTATGGCCGGCAAGGAACGCATCGTATGCCCGGCAAGTAATTTCCTGGTACATCCGGCATCGATCTGGACAGCCGGCAATGCGGATCAGCTCCGCAAAGAGGCGGATAACCTCGATGCAATCACGGAGCAGTCTGTCACGATGTATATGACCGGTTTAACCAAGACCAGGGAAGAGCTGCTGTCCCTGATGGCAGAGGAGCGGTTTTTAACGCCGCAGGAAGTTCTGGAGTGGGGTTTCGCAACAAAGATTGACGATTTTGACGAGGAAGAGGAAAATCCCACGCAGTCGATCAGGAGTATGGTAAGCGAAACGCTCCGCGAGAAACCTGTTAATATCAACCTTGATGCAGAAGCTGTTGCAAACATGATTGTAAAATCATTGGAACAGCAGTTTAAGCAAAAGGAAGCACCGAAAGTTGAACCGGAGCCAGCTCCGGAACCGAAACCAGTAAAAGAGACGGTCTTAGACCGTTTTTTAAATGCATTCAAATAAACGAAAAGGAGATTTCAAAGAATGATGGATTTTAAAACAATTCAGGATGTGTCCGCGGAACTGCGGACCGCAATGGAGTCCGGCGACCCCAAGAAAATCGAAGCCGCGTGGGAAAATCTCAGTCTGGCCGCTGCAGAGCAGGCGTATGCCAAAGTGCAGCAGGACATCGAGGTATACAAAGAGACACAGGATGAGAGGATCCTTGAGAGACGCGGCGTCCGGAAGCTGATCAGTAAGGAGGAGCAGTGGTACGGAAAGCTGATCGATGTCATGAAGAGCGGCAACCCGAAGCAGGCGTTTGTCGAGATTATCGGCACCGATAATGAAGATGACATTATGCCGAGCACAATCATCGAGGATGTGTTCCGGAATCTTGTCGAGACTCATCCGCTGCTTTCCAAGATTTCCACCCAGAGTGTCGGCTATCTGACAAAGTGGATCCTCAACAACCATACGGCGCAGTCGGCTGTCTGGGGCGCGATCACTGCGGAAATCACGCAGGAGATCACCTCCGACCTCAAGGTCGTAGATATCAAGCAGAACAAGCTTTCCTGCTTTGCGATTCTGGAAAAAGGCATGGCGGACCTCGGCCCCGCTTTCCTTGATTCCTATATCCGGACCGTTATGGCGGATGCGATGGCGGTCGCTCTGGAGACAGCCGTGATCAGCGGCACCGGCATTTCGATGCCGATCGGTATGGACCGGGATCTCTCCGATGGTTCCACTACGACCGGTTACTCTCAGAAGACCGCTGTTTCCGCTACAGATTTCACTCCGGAATCTTACGGCACCCTGTTGGCGGCGTTTGCCAAGGATGAGACCGGGAAACAGAGGGCATTTAACAAGGTTACGGTTATCTGCAACCAGGAAGATTACCTGACAAAGGTCATGCCGGCGACCACGGTGCTTAATACCAGCGGTGTGTATGTCAACAATCTGTTCCCGTTCCCGACGGAGGTTATCGTCTCGAATGTTGTCACGACCGACACAGCGATTATCGGCCTGCTGGATGAGTACATCCTGTTTACCGGACGGGCGTCCAGAAACAATGTGATCGAGTATTCCGATGATTATCATTTCCTTGAGGATCAGAGGGTATTCAAGGTTGTCCAGTACGCGGACGGCCGCGCCTATGACAACACCAGCTTCCAGCTGCTGGATATCTCCGCCCTTGAGCCGGCATACGTCCTTGTTAAGGATGTTTCCGTTGCGACTGCGTAATAGATGACCGGACATGATGGCCTGTTTGCTCTTGCAAAGGGCAAGCTGAATATCACATGGTCGGATACCGGGACGGACGCACGGCTGGAAGCGATCTTAAACGATACCGTCCCGGCCGTGTCCAATATGGTGGGGCTGACCTATGATTATGACGAAGAAGAAGCTTTGGATGAGGCGGGAGAGGTATTTGATTATTCTCTCCCGTCTATGGAGCGGAATCTGCTGTTGAATTATATGGCCTACGAATGGAATCATCAGGCAGATATATTCCGGTCAGCGTACTGGCAGGAGATAGCGGCCTGCAGGCAGAGACATACTTTGCTGGCAGAAGCGGCTGAGGAATCCACGGATGATACTGCAGACGATTCTACGGAGGAGACAGATGGCGAAGACAGTGAATAAGGCATATAACGATGGCGTCTGTATGATATGCCGGGAAATTGCTGACGCATCGTCCTTCTCTGCGAGAGTCGGCGCGAAGACCATGGATGATCTGGAAGAAATCTGTACGATGGCGTTCGCGGAAAGCTCCATGCGGATGGAGGACAGCGAGGTGGCCAACCAGAAAGGCTATAAGCTGGACAGGAAAATATCTATCCGTAAACCGGGCAATATCCGCGTCGATACAGAGTGTTCGGCCGTGATCGGAAGGATGCTCTACCATATCAGCAACACTGATACGACAAAGACCGAGATTTACTTATCCCTGACCGAGGTAAGAGAGCTGGAGGACAGCGATGCTGAATCAGATTAAAGAGGCACTGGAAGCGGCTTTCGACATCCCCGTTTTTTACGGTACGTCCGCTCCGGCGACAGGAAAAAATATTACAAACTATATTGTTTTCTGGCGCGAGAAGACGCACTGGAACGGAAGTAAGAAAGCAGATCCTTCGTGTTACTACACTGTGGCGCTCGTCCGAGAGAATTTCATCCCGGAGGATGAGGAGACAAAGGTCTTTGATGTGCTGCGGGATATATCGGGATTGAAAGAGGCGTCTAATGAGGATGTTTCTTTTGATTTTCTGGTACAGCCGGAAACCAAGCTGTTTTTGGAGGTTGCGACTTACCATTTTGTCGCGCCGCGAAAGCGGCTCCCTGCTCCGGAGGTGAGTGAATAAATGGCTGAATTTGCCAAGATTGATATTTCCGGCGTAGAAGAGCTTCAGCAGAGAATGAACCAGTATGGTTCCAAGAGCGGAAGCGTCATACAGGAATATCTCAAGGTTGAAGGTTTCGAGAGGATAGCATCGCATATCCCCGGTCTGATCCATGCATCCGGTCGAACATGGCCGGCGAGAAAGACACGATCCGCAACCGCTGCCGGATATAATACCGTGTTTCAGGGTATTACATCCAGTCTGACGCTCACGGTCAGCACAAAGACAAGGTACAATTATTTGTATTTTCCCGATGATGGAAGCAATACAGTTCATCATGTAGGGAATCAGCAGTTCATGCTACGAGGTGCAGAACAGGCCACGGATGATATTGTCAATGGCATCTTAAACCGCCTTGTAGCAGCTTTTGAATCATAACACCGACTTGCAATCATGGAAGCAAGCCGCTGACCCAAAATCCCTTTAATAATTATGGGCAGAAAGGAATTAAAAAATGGCACATACCAATGAAACTGTATTTTCCGAATTTTTCCTCGATCAGTTAGGATTTATTTTTTCTGACGGGACAACCGCTTTTCTGGTCGATTGCGTCGGGAAACTGGAAGAGGAAATGGAGACCAAGACGATCACAAAGAAATGCCGCGGACGGGTGAAGAAATCCCGCACGAAGGGCAGCCAGGGAACAGTGACGATCTCGGCGCATTTGCCGTATGACCTGAAGCTGAAACTCTACAATATGGCTGAGCACGCAACCGGTGTGTATGGCTATGGAACAGAGAGCCAGCACGAGGAAGTTATCATCACTGCAAAAGTGCAGGATGAGGATGACAATGTCCAGTACAGGGCGTATCCGGTGGCGGTCTGCAATACCAAGTCCACATCTGTCGATGATGATGCGGATGAGGTTGCGATGGACGAGCTGAAGTTTACCGTTACGGCGGATGATAACGAAGAGATCGTATATCAGGCGCTGGAAGATGATATCGACGAGACAATCGCAAGCAGCTGGATGGAAAGCTTTTCTGCCAGCCTGATCGCGGCAACCGCGTAAGAGAAAGGAGAATAAGACTATGGCTACGAAGAAAACGATAGAGGCTGCTGCTGAGACCACCGAGACAGCGGCAGAGAACACGATTACTGCGAAAGTGATCAGGGTATTTAAGGATAAGAATACCGGTAAGGTGTATAAGGTCGGCGATAAGATCAAAGTAACCGAGGAGCGTTACAAGGAGATCCTGAAATTCGGCAAGTATGTGAGAGAGGTCTAATATGATCAAGTTAGTCATGCAGGACAAGTCAACCATGTCGCTCTCTATCACGATGGGGAGCATCCGGCGCCTGAAGGAGACGAGACCCACGGAGGTGGGTTGGTACTTCAACAACATCGGCGCCGATGCGAAAACTACAGAGGAGGCCGTCTGGCGCGCCACAGAGAACCTTTATGTGGGATATCTGTGTGAGATGGAGAAGGCGGGGACATTGGAAGAGGCGTTGGATTATGGCGCCTTCCTCGACCTGCTTCCGGACGATGTCAATATCGTGATTTATGCGGGGGTGGCGCTGATCCGCCCAAACCAAACAAGGGATTTAGAGGCGTATTTGAAAAGTCTACAAAGAGGCTCAAAAAAGCCATAAAAATCCCGAAATTTAAAATTGAGGACGTAGAGGATGCATATGCCTACTACGTCCTTATTTTTGGACTATCCGAAGAAATGTTCTGGAACGCAGATTACTCAGACCTGCTGACCATAGTGGCAGATAAAAACGCTTATGATAACTGGCTGAGCTATGCGAGACAGAAAGCGATTGATGATGACAGAAAGAAGAGGTGATGACTATGGCAACGAATGAAGCAAAAGTAAAATTTACTGCAGATACCATGTCATTTAACTCAGCTATAAAAACAGCGAACACTGCACTGACCGAATTACGAAGCGCATTGAAGCTGAATGCCACGCAGATGACTTCCAACGGTACCAGCACGGACGCATTAAAGACTAAGCTGTCCTTGTTGGAAAAGGAATCAGAAGCTCTGGCGCAGAAAAAAGAAGCATTAAATCAGAAATTGGAGCAGGCTGTAAAATATTTTGGTGAAGACTCTACAGAGGCATCAAAACTCCGCACCCAGTTAAATAATCTGGAAAACCAGTCTGAAAAACTTACTCAGGAAATCAACTCCACAAACGAGGAGATAAAAGAGCAGGAAGAGGCCGTCTCCAAGACCGAGACCGCCCTGGAAAAAATGACCCGGACGATCGACGAGCAGGAAAGCGAACTCGCTTCCCTCAAAACGCAGTACACCAATGCGGTACTGGAATTTGGCGAGGCGTCGGATGAGGCACAGGATCTGGCCGGGCAGATTACTGCTTTAAACGGTAACCTGACAGAGAACAAGAAGACTCTCTCCAATGCAGAGAAAGCAACGGAGGAGCTGACCGAGTCCGAGGAGGATCTGGGCGATGAGTCCGAGGAGGCCGGAGAGAAGGGCGCGGATGCATTCAATTCAATGTATGATGCTCTGGTCGCTGCCGGCCTTACAAAGGCGGTTGAAGCACTTGTTGACGCGATGAAAGAGTGCGTCACGACCGCGGCGGATTTTGAATCCCAGTTATCGACCGTCGAAGCATTATCCGGAGCGACCGGCGATGAGATGGACGCTCTCTCTGCCAAAGCGAAAGAGATGGGAGCAACTACGTCCTTTACCGCAACCGAGGCGGCGGAGGCTATGGAGTACATGGCTCTTGCCGGTTGGGATACGACCGAAATGATTGACGGTTTAGATGGCGTCATGAACCTTGCCGCGGCGTCGGCCATGGATCTCGGAACGGCGTCGGATATCGTTACGGACTACCTGACGGCATTCGGCCTGACTGCGGATGATGCGAGTTATTTTGCTGATCAGATGACCTATGCCATGTCCACCTCCAACACCACGACAGAGCAGCTGGGAGAGGCGTACAAAAATGTGGCGGCAACCTCTACGCAGCTGGGGTATAGTCTGGAAGACACCACGGCGGCGTTAATGGTAATGGCCAACAGCGGCATCAAGGGCGGGGAAGCCGGTACAGCGCTGTCATCCATCATGACAAGCCTCGGCAATAACACCTCCGGTTGCGAAATTGAGCTGAATATATATGGCATTAAGGTGTATGACGACGAGGAAAAAGTAAATGAGCTGTCTGATATCCTTATCGCGGCGCAGGGTGTGTGGGGAGACCTGACAGACGAACAGAAATCAAATCTGTCATATCTGGTTGCAGGCAAAACTGCCCAGTCGGAATTTATGACCCTGATGGCGGACTCGGAGGGGACACTGGCGGAATATACTGAGGAACTTGAAAATTGTTCCGGCGCGGCGCAGGAGATGGCCGACACCAAGCTGGATAATTTCAATGGACAGGTAACGCTGCTTAATTCCGCTCTGGATGCTTTAAAGACTACGATGGGCGAACAGCTCCTTCCGGCGCTGACGAATATTACCAGTGGCTTAACAAGTATGACAAGCGGCATCAATAGCTATCTGGAAGAGCATCCTGCGCTGGCAAAAGCTCTTGACGCGCTGACCATTGGATTGGTAGCAGCAACCGCGGCGCTGGCAATATGCTCACTGGCAGTAACTACTTTGAGCGGTGCATTGGATAAACTCAAAGTAGCACTGATAGACAATCCGTGGACTCTGGTTGTAACCGGTATTGTAGCGGCGACTGCGGCGCTGGTATCTTTTGCAGCTATGGCTGCATCCGTTGAGACCGAACAGGACGAGTTTGCCGATTCCACCAAAGAATTAATCGAACAGATAAACGAAGAGCGCGAGGCATATGAAGCTCTGAACCCTGAGAATGACGAGTCTGCGAAGTATTATAGTGAAATGGAATCCGAGCTGGAGGATCGGCTGGATACTACAGACCGGACAACCGCGCAGGAAGAACGCCTGAAATCCATTATCGACGAGCTGAACGAAGCCTATCCGGAGCTTGCATTGGCATACGACGAGACGGAGAACTCGATCAATATGACCAATGATGCCCTGAAAGAATATATCGATACGCAGTCAGAGGAGACTCAGTATGCATCCGAAGTTGACCGGATGAATGAACTGCGCGAGGAACAGGCGTCGATTCTGGAACAGTTGGAGGCGAACGAGGCAGTCTTAACCGATGCTACGATCA
Organism: Clostridiales bacterium; assembly: GCA_021203115.1. GTDB lineage: Bacteria > Bacillota > Clostridia > Lachnospirales > Lachnospiraceae > Eubacterium_I. Next base: position 8,863 of record JAJQBV010000077.1, read on the forward strand.
ACGAAGCTGATGCACAGGAAATGAACGCCTTCCAGTTGGCAGCAGCCGAGCAGGCGGCTCAGAGCGCGGCGTATCAGAACGGAGAATTGACCACGCAACAGGCTACATTGCAGGCAGAACTCGAAGCCGTAGAAGCGGAGCTGGCGGCGTGTGAGGAGTCTATTAATTCATACGGTGGCGCAACGGAAGAGTTGACCGAAGACGAAGCGGCAGCTCAGACCTCAATCGAGAACCTTGTCACCCAGCTTCAGGCACTGGAAGAGGGCTATGCGGAAGCTTACGATGAGGCGCTGGAGTCTATTCAGGGGCAGATGGATCTGTGGGATGTTGCGGATGATGTCGTTGCCACATCCTCGGAAACCATCATGTCCAATATCCAGAGCCAGATCGACTACTGGAACAGCTATGCGGATAACCTCGAAAATGTCAACAGCCGGAATATAGAAGGTCTGGATGAATTTGTCGCGGCGATCGATGACGGATCCTCCGATGCAGCGGCCTATATCGCCGGAATGGCAGAGATGTCGGATGACGAGCTGCGGGAGTTAATGGCGTCCTATGGCGATTTGCAGGATGCGCAGGACAGAACAGCTTCGGCAACGGCGGACATGGCTACGCAGTACACCGGCAATGTCCGTGATATGGTCGAGGATGTCTCGGAATATATCGAAGGCTTGAATCTGGACGACGAGGCAAAAGAAGCCGCATACGAGACCCTTCAGGGCTACGCAGATGGCTTGTCAAGCAGTGAAGAGCTTTCTGACGAGGCAATGGCTGAAATCGCCCAGAGTATCATCGATGAATTTAAGGATGAATTGGATATCCACTCTCCATCACAGAAATTTTATGGATTTGGCGAAGATACCATAGATGGGTACGTAAACGGGGCTGACAGTAAGAGCGCCATGCTGGGAGAAAAAATGAAGACGCTGGCGCAGAGCGCAATCGACTTTTTCAGCGGCACCAGCAACTCTACATCTCTGACATCAACAGGTTCTGGAACCGTTCAGGGATATGTAACCGGAGCGGATTCCAAGAGCAGTACGCTGACAGAAAAAATGAAGACACTGGCGCAGAATGCTGTCGAGCGCTTCAAGGGCAATAGCACCTCAACTTCATTAACCTCAACAGGTTCCAACACTGTCCAAGGTTATGTGACTGGGGCAGATTCCAAGAGCGCCACATTAGTCTCCAGGATGAAGACACTAGCACAAAACGCAATCAGCGGATTCAAAGGCAACAGTACATCTTCCTCTCTGCAGGGGAGTGGTTTCGATACGATTCAGGGATACATTACCGGAAGCTCCGGGAAGCTGAGTGCGCTGACAAGCATAATGAAGAGCAGCGCGGCCAGCGCAGTTTCGTCATTTTTACAGAATTCGACCAGTTCATCTTTATGGTCAGCCGGATCGGATACCATTCAGGGATATATTAACGGGATCAACAACAAATCCGGATCGCTGTATACGACAATGACCAACCTGGCATCGACAGCACTTTCAAAGTTTAAAAATAAAATGGGAATTTCGTCACCGTCAAAAGAAATGATCGAGGCAGCGGAATTTACCGGCGAAGGTTTTATTCTCGGCATCTCCAATCAGGAGTCTGCTGTTGCCAGTGCGATGTCTGATATGGCGGTCAATGCTGTTGATGCGTTTAACAGTGGCATGTCCTTAGATACGGCACAACTGACCTATCAGGTCGGGACGGATACCGTCTACCTGATGCAGGATGCCATCCAGTCTCAGCTGAATGACATTGCAAACGATATTTCAGCATCAAATATCATTGATTACGAAAAACTGGCGAGCGCAATGGCCAAGCAGAATATCTCGGTAGAGATCGGCAAGCGGGAATTCGGTCGTGCGGTCAGGGAGGTGAGCTGATGGATATTTATTATGAAAATTCGGCAGGGGATAAGGTTGTATTATCGGAGTGGCCAATCGCAGTCACGGACGTAACCCAGCTTTTTGAGAGAAAATGGGAATCCTCCGCCACAAAAAATGTGGCCAGAAACCGGTCCGTGCTGCAATATCTGACGCGAACAGAGAAGGAATTCCCTTTCAACATCAGTATCTATGCAGACAGCAAGGAAGAATATCTCAGTATTGCAAATAATTTTAACAATATCATCGATTATGATATCCGGAACGAATCCCCCGGTAAGCTTTATGTCGGGGAATATTATTTAAGATGTTTTATACTGGAGAGTGCTCCGGCAGATTATGAGGAGCTGTTTTACACTGTAGATTTGAACCTGCAGGTATACAGTGTCGAACCGCACTGGATCAAGGAGACGTCTTTCTCATTTCTGGAAAATACCAGATCAGAAGAAACGAGCGGTATAGACTATCCATATGACTATACCTACGATTACAACAGCATATACGGCAAGGGATATATAACAAATAGTGCGTACAGTGCTTCCAGTTTTTTAATGATCATTTACGGATATGTAGTTAATCCGGTGATTACGATCGGAAGCCATATATATGCACTCGATATCATGGTCCTATGTCAAGATTTAGAACAAATTAAAATGAGAAGTTTTGCCCGCTAA
>JAJQBV010000221.1 GCA_021203115.1 Clostridiales bacterium
ATATTTTTAACCCTCATAGAAAAATTCTCTGCCAATTTTATAGCAACATCCTTTTTAGACAAGCCGCAAAATTGTACCGTAAAATCAATAGCATCGCCGTCGGTCTGACATCCGAAGCAACGGTAACTATAATTCCATGTTTTGTTTTTTTCTGTCTGACTGCTCCGGCTCCTGAATCAACGCTTTCGTCACCTGACGGTGGATTGTATCAAGTTCTTTTACTTTTTCACGATACTGTTTCAGCTCGGAATATTCCAGATCATGCGCTTCGCTCAGCTCGTTTAACTCTGCCTGCCACCCAGCTATCCTCTCCGGCAAATCAGTAGGTGAGAAACCTTTTGCATGAAGGAACCGGTTCGCCGTATTTCAGAGGGTCAGCTCTGCGGTGTGTTCCGATTCATAAGCGTCTTTCTGTTTTTTCCATCTCATACCGACAAGCTCCCTGTGAACCGGATCGTTCTCCTGATACTGTTCCCCACATTCAATCATTTTCTGCAGTTCCTTCATCCGCTTTTCTTTTGTAAGCAGGCTCTGCCGGACGGTATCAGATTTTCCTTTTACGTCGGATAGTGCAGCCTCCAAATCCGCCAGCGTGTGTATTCTATCGCCACTCAGCCTGTCAAGAGTTTCCATTACTTCGGTGGTCATTTCCGCATAATGTTTAAGTTGGAACATGCCGGAATACTTTTTCACTCGCTGGCTCTCCATCTCCAGATACTGCAACATCAGATCAGACAGAGCGGGAGACCGGTCTTTCTCTGCAAACTCCTTCATAGCTTCATTGAGTGAGGCGATCCATTCTTTCAACCCGTTAATCTTATTCCGGATCTCCCGAAGTACACGGTTCGCTTCGCGGATCTTACGGTTGATGTCGCCGCGGTCTGTCCGGATGCCTTTCTTTTCCATCGCGCACGCGGCGGGTCCCATGTGGATCGATGGGATCTCTTCAAACCCGCGGTCGGCATTGCTCCGGTGATCGATCCGTTCCTCGAATCCGTTTCTCTCCAGATAGCGGTTCACCGTATCTGCCCAGGAAGCACGCCATTTTTCTGCATTATCCCGACTGTTCCAGTCAACCGTGTTCACTTTCCGTGATTTCCATCTTCCATTCGAACCGCGGACGCGCTCACCGTTTTCATCCAGAATAAATTCCTCCCGGCTCTTAGGAAGCCACTTCCCGTTTTCATCCAATGCACGGATTGTCAGCATGATATGGCAGTGCGGGTTGCCATCACCCTTATCGTGGATGTTAAAATCCACACACATCCCGGCATCAACAAACTGGCTGCAGTAATCATGCATGATTTTCTTGTATTCCGAGAGCGGCAGTTCTTTCGGCAGAGATACTTCAATATCCCTGGCAAGCTGGGAATCGCGCCGTTTCTCACACATCTCAACAGAATTCCAGAGGGTTGCCCTGTCATAAAAAGAAGCCGGCGCATTGGCCGGCAACATGATCTCTGAATATACAACATCCTTTTTTCTTCTGTAATCTGCGGTTATCCCGTTCCATTCATTTTCAATCTTTGTCCCACTCCGATAAGCCGCAGCCTCCACGGCACTATGCCCGTACCTGCTTTTCCCGCCGTGCCCTATGATCTTCATGGAAAAATGGTATATTGCCATGTTCAATCACCTCCCTGTCCTTGCCATAAAACTGATACATATAATAGCTGTGAATATTTCATAAAAGTCCGGCGGCGGATTCGGGAAAGGATAGACGGCACAGCCGTCGCAAGGGAAACTTTTGTTTCTCTTGACGCACCAGCGGTGCCAGCCCTCCGCAGATACCGTGCCGGTATCGGTAGGAGTCTCCGAAGGACGCACGGTCACTGGAAGTGACGTATAAGTGCGCTTTCAGTCTTTTCTCAGTATTTCCCCGTAACCGGGGTGATTTCTTTTTCATCCTGTCGTAACCCTCTCTTTCGTAAAAATCCCGTCGCTTCCGGGCAGGTTGCCACAATTTGGATAAATTCCGCGGCATCCTGCTCAGACATTTCTTTCAGTTCCGGCACATAGCTTTCCAGGATTCCGGCCTCTGTGCAGAGCCGCCGGGTACGTTGCCGACGTTCCTCATTTTTGTATGCGTTTGCATACATCTTCTCCTGGTTTTTCAGTTTCCGGATCTGATCCTCAGCGTAAATAAGCTCCGCCTGGATTTCTTCTTTTGTTTCTGGTTTCTTTCTACGTCCCATAAACATCAGCTCCTCTCTGTGATTTGAAAAAATGGTCAAAAGAAAAGCTCCCAACTTAATACGGTTGAGAGCCAGTTCAAACATAAACGTAATTCGATTTAATCCTCCAAAAAGTGTGTGTATTTTCTCAGTGGCCTTTTTTGACAATTTTTCCCCGATTGGCCAATCGGCGTTTCTTATGAATTTGTCGTTTTCACAGCGCCGTTTGTGGAGTTATTCATCCAGATTCTCTGAAAATCGCAATTTTCCCAATTTAACCGATTGGCAACCGGATTTTGCCGATTGTTGTATATATCACCTTCAAGTTGTCATTTTGACAACTTGAACCTGTCTATTATTCGGGTACAGTATAAGGGTCTGTGAATTGATAACTCGCATCAAGTTCCCAAAATGGGAACTTGATTGCTGATCGTGTAATAAATAAAATCAATCTGTCATTCAGTTGCATCAAGTCCTCAAAATGAGGACTTGATTTCTGATAATCTGTCATCGAAGTTATTTTTCATAAATGATTCAGATCAAGTTCGCAAAATGCGCACTTGATTCGAGTCACCACAAGTTGTCAAAATGACAACTTGCGGTTGTCCGAAATCAGGAGGTAGTCCGCATGTTACGAAAATCGTAACTTGCGGTATATTGCGCCATTTCACCGCAAGTTCTCAAAATGGGAACATGCGGTGAGTAACTGTCCGGATGCCGCAAGTCCTCATATTGAGGACTTGCGGTAAACCAACACGTATCGTAGCTGTTATCAAAATGATAACGGCTCAGGTATAGATCAATTCTGATAAAACGTTTTCCTCCGCACGGCTCCGGATACTGTTCATGCTCTGCACCCAGTGCCAACTATCGCGGCGTTTCAGTTCCTCGTTTACACCTTCGACCTCTTTCATCTGTTCAATAATAACCTCCAGCCGCTTCTGCGCTTGTTCATTGAGGTTAGCCAAATATGTCCATATTTCACCGGAAACAACCATCTCCGTATAAATGCTTGGCTTGCTCTCTTTCAGATATTCCCGATGCATCCGTCCCCAGCGTCCGATAGATCGCTTCTCCTCTGGCGATTTCAAATCAGGAATATAACAATCCCCGACAAGAACATAATCAATCCCGTTTTCATAAATTCGTTTCTCCAATTCAGCCATCCGATTCACCTTAACCCTTTCTCTGCTCTCGCAGATATGCTTCAAAAATGCTTCTCCGTATCAATACTTTTTTACCGATTTTATAAACCGAACCGCTTTCATACACCATACGCGTGAGCGGCTTTATTCCCAAACGATAGTATTCACATGCTATGCTATAAGTCACGAACTCATGCTGTAAAAAATCCATATCCTCATCATCGATCTGATCAGAAAACATCCAAACATTTCCACTCATTTGGCATCACCGCCTTTATCATTTATGGTTGCCGGTTCATGAAATCTCTCCAGGTAAGCATCGAATATCTCACGATTGATCAATACCGTACTGTCAAAACGATAGATAGCTCCCGCCTCGCTGGCCAATTCCAACAGTTTTTTATGAGACAGACTATAAATTAATTCTGCCTGTTGGTATCGTATGTACTCTCTCTGCAATCTGCGCAGCTGCTCCGGTACCTCTTTCATACTTTTGATCGGTTTGTAAGTTTTACTCATGACAGTCTCCTCCTACTGATTTAAATTTGACTGATTGACAGAAGCTGGCTTCTTGGACGAAAAAAGAGCACTTCTCAGATAATCTCCAAAAAGTGCTCACAGGTCTTGTCTAAACCTTATCCAGTTCCGTCATAAACATCATAACGCTTCGTGATGATGCGTTATTCTTCAAAATTTTGCTGTCAAATTGCTGTCAATGCGAGTATGACATCATGGCTAAATCGCAATATATAGTATGTTTTTAGCATTCCAATCGCAATATATTGTGGTTTTATTTCTCAATGGTTTTCATGGTCGGGAACAAGATCACATCCCGAATGGCCGGGCTGTCCGTCAACAGCATAACCAACCGATCGATCCCGTACCCGATTCCTCCGGTCGGCGGCATGCCGATCTCCAGCGCGTTCAGGAAATCCTCATCCGTGTGGTTGGCCTCCTCGTTGCCCGCCGCAAACGCCGCATCCTGCGCCGCAAAGCGCTCCCGCTGATCAATCGGGTCGTTCAGCTCAGAGTAGGCGTTGCACATCTCCCATGTGTTGATGAAAAGCTCGAACCGCTCCACCTTCTCCGGGTCGGACGGCTTTTTCTTCGTCAGCGGGGAGATGTCAAGGGGATGATCCATAATAAAGGTCGGCTGAACCAGCTCCTTCTCGCAGAACTCCTCGAAAAACAGGTTGATAATCTCGCCCTTGGTGTGGCGCTCCTCATATTCGATGTGATGCTCCTTCGCAAGCTTCCGGGCCTCCTCAAGCGTGCTGACTTCATCGAAATCGACTCCGGCGTATTTTTTGATGGCGTCATTCATGGTAAGCCGCGCAAACGGTTTTCCCAGATCAATCTCAACCCCGTTGTAAGTAATTTTGCTGCTGCCGCATACGGTCTCGGCCAGATAGCGGAACATGCTCTCGGTCAGCTCCATCATTCCCTCATAATCGGTATACGCCTGATAGAGCTCCATCAGCGTGAACTCCGGATTGTGGCGGGTGTCGACACCCTCATTGCGGAACACGCGTCCGATCTCGTACACGCGCTCCAGACCGCCCACGATCAGCCGCTTCAGGTACAGCTCCAGAGAAATCCGGAGCTTCACGTCCTCATCAAGCGCATTGTAGTGCGTCTCAAACGGCCGGGCCGCCGCGCCGCCCGCGTTGGAGACCAGCATGGGAGTCTCCACCTCCATAAATCCGCGGCCATCCAGAAAGCGGCGGATTTTCCTGATAATCCGGGAACGCTTGAGAAACGTCTCCTTCGACTCCGGATTCATAATCAGATCCACATACCGCTGGCGATAGCGAAGATCTGTGTTCGTCAGCCCGTGGAACTTCTCCGGCAGCACCTGCAGGCTTTTACTGAGCAGCGTCAGCTCCGACGCGTGGATGGAAATCTCGCCCGTCTTGGTTTTAAAAACCTCGCCCTTTATGCCGACAATGTCGCCGATATCGTATTTTTTAAAATCCTTATACGGATCCTCCCCGATGCTGTCTCTGGCAACATACGCCTGAATACTGCCCTGCAGATCCTGAACATTACAAAAAGAAGCCTTGCCCATCACGCGCTTAAACATCAGCCGTCCGGCAATGGAAACCTCTTTGCCCTCCAGATCGGCATAGTTGTCCTTGATCTCCAGACTGTGATGTGTTACATCGTATTTTGTAATCTGAAACGGATCCTTTCCCGCCTCCTGAAGATTCTTAAGCTTCTCCCGACGGTTTCTTAAAATCTGGTTTAAGTCCTGCTCCGGGGCATTTCCTTTCTTTTGTTCGCCCATTTTCTACTCCCTCCGCTCGCCATCATTTTCCGGTGTCAGTTCGATCTCTGAATCTCCAGCACCTTGTAAGTCAGTATGCCGGCCTGTGTCTCCACCTCAACGGTCTCGCCCACCTTCGCGCCCAGCAGCGCCCGTCCGACCGGGGACTCATTGGAGATCATTCCCTTTAAGCTGTTCGCCTCGGTGGAACCGACGATCTTGTACTCCAGCTCCTCATCGAACTCGCAGTCCAGAATCCGAACTTGACATCCGACGCCGATGGCGTCCAGATCAACCTCTTCCTCCACGACGACCTCCGCGTTTTTGAGGATCTTCTCAATCTCCTCGATCCGCGTCTCAATGTCGCGCTGCTCGTCCTTTGCCGCGTCATACTCCGCATTCTCGGAAAGATCCCCCTGTTCGCGCGCCTCTTTTATCTTCTGGGCGACCTCTTTCCTGCGGATCACCTTCAGATCCTGCAGCTCCGTCTCCAGCTTCTGCAGGCCCTGATAAGTCAAAAGATTTTTCTTACCCATATATCTGATTCCTCCTGTTGAAAGATATAGTAACGATATGTCATCGGGTTGTGTAAAATGATACAAAAAAGAATATCACTTGTCCCTGCGATACTCCCTCACGCGGCGCTTCTCACCGTTCTGCCCTGACAGTCAACATATTATACCCAATCGGCACTTTGATGTCAAGGCAGTCCTCCTCCCATTTTCTCTTTTGAAAGGGAAGATAAATCGCATCCTCCGGAAAACAGGAAACATCCGCCTCCCCGTACCGTTCAAAATCCAGAACCATGTTACCATACAGCGGTATGTCCCGTGATTTCGGCACGATGCGGACGATCAGGCCGTACTCCGCTTCCATGTAGTCTTTCCAGTCTGTGAAATAATCCGGCCTGTCCGTGCAAATTTCCAGAAAATTCAACCCGTCCTCCATCTGGGCGAGCACCTGATCAACATCAACCTCCTCCCCGAAAACCTGGCCGGGGCAGTCCGTGTCAATCAGAATCGGACGAAACCGGCGGTAGTCCAACCCCCGCAGCTCAAGCACCGCCTCGATGACTGCCCGGCTGTAAGCCAGATACGGGTTGACCCATGGCGTGCTTTCCCCGTTTTCCTGTCCGGCGTCTGCTCCCGCTTTTTGCCTCCGTCTCTGAAAGAAGCTCTTTCATTTTCCGAAAAAATCTCTGCCCTTGCGCACAACTCATTCCGTCCGGTTGCGGTTAGTTAAGAATATGCGCCCTGCCGGTTCCTTATGCGCACAAAAATTCCTCCAGCAGCCGCTCCAGATCCCCGTAGGTCTGGATCTCGTTGATCCGTCCCCGCAGGCGCGAAGAATTTTTATAACCGGCCGTATACCACGCCGCATGCTTTCGGATCTCCCGGATACCGATATATTCCCCCTTCACCTCCAGCAAAAGCCCGGCGTGCCGAAGGATCATATCCGCCATCTCGCGGACGGACGGTTTCGGCAGGGGTTCCCCCGCCTCCAGCTCGTGGAGGATCTGCCGGAAAATCCACGGATTTCCCTCCGCTTCCCTCCCGATCATAAACCCGTCGCAGCCGGTCTCCTCTCTCATCCGGATCACATCCCGCGCCGAGCGCAGGTCGCCGTTGCCGATCACCGGAATGCTGACCGCCTCTTTCACACAGCGAATGATATCCCAGTCCGCCGCTCCCGCGTAATACTGCTGCCGGGTTCTTCCATGGACTGTCACCGCGGCGACGCCGCAGCTCTCCGCGATCCTTGCGATCTCTACCGCGTTGATATGCTCCTCGTCAAATCCCTTGCGGATCTTCACTGTCACCGGTTTTTTCACTGCCTGAACCAGCTTAGACAAAATCTTCTCCACTAGCCGCGGATCATTCATCAGCGCCGACCCCTCGCCGTTTTTGACCACCTTCGGCACGGGGCAGCCCATATTGAAATCCAGAACGGCAAACGGCCGCTCCTCGATTTTTGCCGCCATGTCCGCCAGAATATTCGGATCTGAGCCGAAAAGCTGAAGGGAGACCGGCTGCTCCTCCGGACGAATCTCCATCAGCTTTTCCGTATTCTTATTCCCGTAATAGATTGCTTTTGCGCTGACCATTTCCATGCAGACAAGACCGGCGCCCTGTTCTTTGCACAGCAAACGAAATGGCAGGTCGGAAACTCCTGCCATTGGCGCTAAAATCAAATTGTTGTCCAAAACCACATTGCCGATCTGAAGCTTCTCTGTTGGTCTCATGTCATCCTCCGGTTCTCCGGCGTTTTCTCATTTTTTCTGCTTCTCAAAGATCAGGCGCATCCCGTACAGCGTAAGCTGCGGATCGTAGATATCGATCGCGTCCGTCTCCTGTTCAATGATGCGTCCCAGCCCGCCGGTAGCGACCACCTTCACGTCCTCCCGGCCGAACTCCTTTTTCATCTGGCGGATGATATACTCCGTCTGCCCGACCTGTCCGTAGACCAGACCGGCCTGCATGCACGCGATGGTATCCTGCGCCAGAATGCTCTTCGGCTTTTTGATCTCAAACTCCGGCAGCTTTGCCGCCATACTCCACATCGACTGCGCCGATGTCCGGATCCCCGGTGCAATCACGCACGCGGTAAAGGTTCCGTCCTCGTCCACCAGATCAAAGGTCGTCGCGGTTCCGTAATCAACCACGATCGCCGGTCCGCCGTAAAGCTCATACACCGCCGCCGCATCCACGATCCGATCCGCTCCCACCTGACGCGGATTGCGTCCCGCGACGCGGATGCCGGTTTTAATGCCGGATTCAATGATGATCGGTTTCGTGTGAAAATATTTGAGAATGGCGTTGGTCAGAGAATGCATGACATTCGGAACCACCGACGCGACGATTGCATCCGTAATATCCGCCACCGCCACCTCATTGTGAACCAGCAGCTCACAGATCACCATGCCGTACTCATCCGACGTGCGCGTCTGTATCGTTGTCATGCGAAACGTGGTCCGCAGCTTTTTCCCGTCGAACACCCCCAGCGTAATGTTTGTATTTCCGATATCCACTGTCAGTAACATCAGATGTCATCCTCCCCGATCTCTCCCAGAAAAACTGCCTTATAATATAGCTCCAGCGACTCCAACAGCTCTGTTTTTGTGTTCTGTATCTGACGGATCTTTAAAACACTCCCGATCTCATCATACAGAAGGTCTCCTTCGTCTGCGGAGGTTTCCAGCTGCAGGCAGCCGTCCGCATCAAACTTCATCACCAGAACACCGCCCACATCCTCCGTGTACAGCACGCAGAGAATCTTCAGCTCATCCTGAACCTGCGCGGGCAAACCGTCAAACTCCGGATTCAGATAATACTGCTTTGTGTATGCACTGGACGCACAGAGTATGGTTTCTTCGTCATTCATGAAGTATTCTCCTTTTATTTCATATGTAGCCGTACACGCCCCGGACGGACACCTCTCCCGCGGAAACGCAGACCATGCCGTCCGCCGTCTCCACCAGAAGCTCCCCGCCCGCGTTGATTCCGCGGGCAACGCCGATATATTCCCGTTTCATATCCATCACGCGCACCTGCCTGTCCCGGTTGACCAAGTGCGCCTGATACTCGTCCGCCAGCACGGAGAGATCCTGTGTTTTTAAAAAGACGGCATAATATTTCTCAAACTGCCGCATACAGTTTGCAATCAGCTCAGCCCGGCAGATGCGCTCCCCTGTCTGCTGATATACGGATGTCGCCATCTGTGCCACCGCCTCCGGGAAATCCCGGTTGTGAACATTGATGCCCACGCCGATCACGATGTAATTGATATAATCCATCTGCGCGCTCATTTCCGTCAGAATGCCGCAGACCTTCTTTCCGCTGCAAATAATGTCGTTCGGCCACTTAATCTGTACGCCCGGCACGCCCAGATCCTCCAGCGCTGACCGCACCGCCATTCCCATGACCAGCGTCAGCATAGAGGCATGCCCCGGCTCAATGTCCGGCTTCAACAGCAGCGACATAAAAATCCCGCTTCCCTTCGGGGACTCCCATGTTCTGCCGCGGCGGCCCCTTCCGGCCGTCTGCTCCTCCGCGGCCACCAATAGCCCCTGCGCCGCACCGGACTCCGCCTGACGCTTTACTTCCGTATTGGTGGAATCCGCCGTGTCAAACACCTGCAGCGGATGTCCCGCCCACTCTGTGTCAAGGTATTCCTCCACACGCTCCGCGGTCAGCAGATCCGGCTCCATGCACAGGCGATATCCCCGGTTGCGCACCGCCTCGATCTCATAGCCCGCCTCTTCCAGTTGACGGATGGCTTTCCATATGCTTGTCCTGCTGACGCCGAACCTTCGGCTGATCTCCTGGCCGGAGAGGAAACCGTCGGTTTCCCTGAGAAGCTGTAAGATCTTTTCCTTCATCGCCGTTTAGTCTCCCAGCGTCGCCAGCATCACTGCTTTGATCGTGTGCATACGGTTCTCTGCCTCGTCAAAGACAATGGACTGCTCACTTTCAAAAACCTCATCCGTCACTTCCATCGCATCCAGTCCGTATTTGTCATGGATCTGCGCGCCGATCTTTGTCCCCAGATCATGGAAGGCGGGAAGACAGTGCATAAAACGGCACTGCGCGCCCGCGGCCTCCATCAGCGCCCGGTTCACCTGATACGGAGTCAGATCCCGGATCCGCTCCTCCCACACCTCGTCCGGCTCGCCCATGGACACCCAGACATCCGTGTAGATCACATCCGCGCCCTGTACTCCACCGACGGCATCCTCCGTCAACTCGATCACGGCTCCTGTCCCGGCCGCAATCTCCCGGCAGGTCTCCACCAGCGCCGGATCCGGAAAATACTTCCTGTTCGTGCAGGCCACAAAGTGCATCCCCAGCTTTGCGGATAAGATCATGAGCGAGTTCCCCATATTATAGCGGGCATCGCCCATATAGACCAGCTTGATCCCCTTTATGCGGCCGAAATGCTCCCGGATCGTCAGGGCATCCGCCAGCATCTGCGTCGGATGAAACTCATTTGTCAGCCCGTTCCACACCGGCACACCGGCGTATTTCGCAAGCTCCTCCACGATTTCCTGTCCGAAGCCGCGATACTCAATCCCGTCATAAATGCGGCCCAGCACACGGGCTGTATCCGCAATGCTCTCCTTTTTCCCGATCTGGGAGGCCGAGGGATCCAGAAACGTCGCCTGCATGCCCAGATCATAGGCAGCCACCTCAAAAGAGCAGCGGGTTCTCGTACTTGTCTTTTCAAAAATCAGTGCGATATTTTTCCCGCGCAACACATCATGCGGGATTCCCTTCTTTTTTTTGTCCTTCAGATCCGCCGCAAGATCGATCAGATATGTAATCTCTTCTGGCGGGAAATCCAGCAGCTTCAGAAAATTTTTCCCTTTCAAATCCATAATAACACCTACTCTCTGACATGATTTTTAACATGAAGCGGGCTGCCGGAAAGCAGCCCCCATATGACACGATCGGGGATGGCCGCACTGCGGCCACCCCGTTTACTGTAAAACTCCCGCTATTTCCCGGACGAATGAGGCGCGGTATTATGCCTCTCCCTTCACATCCGCAGCAACCTCCACCACGGATTTTGCGAGTCCCGCGATCCCCTGAATCTCGGAGGGGATAATGATCTTGGTCGCTTTTCCGTCGGCCGCCTTTGCGAATGCCTCCAGGCTCTTGATCTGCAGCACTGCCGCATCCGGCTCTGCCTCCTTCAGGAAACGAAGTCCGTCCGCATTGGCCTGCTGAATCTTTAAGATCGCCTCTGCCTGACCCTGTGC
>JAJQBV010000126.1 GCA_021203115.1 Clostridiales bacterium
CGTTAAAGCGGTCTACCATATCCTGATTCTGCTCGCGATACACCAGATGCTGACGGATGTCCTCCACCGTCTGGAGCGGAATCAGCGCGGCATCCATATTAACCTGCGCACTGCATGACTGACACAACACCACGTTATCCTTGATTTTCAGAGCCAGATCGCCCTTCACCTTTTTCCCGCAGACAGGGCACAGTTCCTTTTTCCCAAATAATCCCATGTTTCGCCTCCCATTTTCCGCATTTATCTGTATTTTAACGCCGCTCCCTCATCAATGCAAGATATTGCGCCGAAAAATCTTATTTTTACACTTGAAAGGCGTCGTTTTCTATAGTATATTGGTCTGGATTCGCAGGGATTTCCTGCTTTTCACGTTACCGGATACACTATAATCCGGAACGCAGACAGGGGGAGGACTTATGAACGAGAAAAAAATGTTTCGCCGTGCATTATTGGCGCTGGTGCTTCCGATTACAATACAGAATTTTCTGACCAGCGCGGTGAACTTCGCGGATGTTTTTATGCTGGGATTTGTCGGGCAGGATGCGCTCTCCGCCGTCTCCCTGGCCAACCAGTACCAGTTCATTCTGACCGGCCTCCTTTACGGCATATCCTCCGGAATCACCATGCTCTGCTCCCAGTACTGGGGCAAAAAGGACATGGATTCCATCCAGACGATTATGGGCATCGCCTTAAAAATCGGCATGACCGTCACCGCGATCATCGCCGTCCTTGCGTTGGTGATCCCGCGGCAGCTCATGCTGGTCTACACCAATGACACGACTCTGATCGAGATCGGCGTGACATATCTGCGGATCATCGGCCTGTCCTATTTCATTCAGAGCTTTTCCAATGTATATGAAAGCACCCTGCGCAGTGTGGAGCGCGCACGGCTTTCCACCATCATCTCCGGCACCGCGCTCATTCTGAACGTGTGCCTGAACGCAGTGTTTATCTTCGGTCTCTTCGGTGCCCCGAAGCTGGGCGTCCTTGGCGTCGCCCTCGCCACGCTGATCGCCCGGATCGTGGAATGCGCCCTCTGCATGGGCGACCTGTTTTCCGGGAAAATTTTCCGACCCAGCCTTCGTCAGCTCTTCGGGCGGAACGAGGTGTTGTTCAAGGACTTTTTGAAATATTCGCTTCCGGCTCTGGCAAACGATATCATCTGGACGCTGGCGTTTACAACCTACTCCATCATCCTCGGCCATTTGAGCTCTGATGTGGTGGCGGCCAACGCCATTGCCACCAATGTCCGCGACCTCTGCACGGTTCTCTGCTTCGGCATTTCCGGCGGCGGCTCTGTCCTCCTCGGGAAAACCATCGGAGAGCACCGGCTGAAGGATGCAGAGGTCATGGCCGGACGGCTCTGCAAATTCACATTCCTGATCGGGGTCGCTACTGCAGGCGTGATTCTGGCTCTCGTCCCGCTGATTCCGCATCTCTTCACGCTGACGGAGGCAGCCTCCCGCTATACGCGGCTCATGCTGTTTATCAGCTCCTACTATGTGATCGGGCAGGCGATGAATACACTGCTGATCGCGGGGGTCTTCCGCGCCGGGGGGAATTCCCGCTTCGGACTGATCTGCGACTGCATCGTCATGTGGGGGATTTCGGTTCCGCTGGGATTTTTGAGCGCGTTTGTCTTCAATGCGCCGCCGATGGTGGTGTATTTTATTCTCTGTCTGGATGAGTTCTGGAAGCTGCCGGTGGTGATACCGCATTATCGGAGTAAGAAGTGGCTGAAGGATATTACGAGGGACTTTTCCTGATTTTTCAGGACGGATACAGCAGGGGTTGGGAATATATTTTAAGTAACCGGGACAACGCTTCGACGAACTAATCATTAACTGCGACTAAGACGCTCAGGAGAGCCTTCGCGCCTAAGTCTTCGTAAATGCTGGATTTCGTCTCAGCTAAAACCGTCCCTTAAAAGTTACGTTAAAATATATTCCCAACCCCTGCCGTATCCTGTGCCAAAGAGATGTAAAACAAAACAACATCTCATCTTATCAAATATACTGTCCCATCCTCACCGACATTTTCAGTCAGTTCAGAATCATTATATATCAACTCGCCATCCATCACATAAACGGAATAAACGCCGTCTTCCGCCAGCGCATCCAGCGCGTCCGCATCCAGTTCTTCCGCGATATAGATTCCTTTGACGGACAACAGGGTTTCCGCGCAGTTTTTGTTTTCTGAGTAGGAGACCAGATCGTTGACTGCGCTTTTACACAGTCCGTCTGCGGGATCCAGATAGAGTGTCCGGATGTCTCCGTCATCCATCTCGTAGTAGTGATAGGTGTCTTTCTCTGACATCATGTAGTTGCGCAGGTAGACCATGCTCTGCGCGCCTGTGTACTGCAGAATTGCCGGCTGGTCGATCTCGTTTCCGTTCCGGCTGTAAATGGCAAAGGAGTAGGAGACCTCACGGTCGTCCAGATTGCGCACAAATCCGTCATAACTGGTGATGCAGCCGTGGGTGTAACCGTTCTCAATCAGCGAATTTGCCAGATAATCAACGATAAAGGCGTTTGTCATCCATGAGAAGTCGATATAGTCGGTGATCCCGTTTTCTTCGGCATAGGACAGATAGTCCTCCGAGACGGACAGGCGCACCTGATTGTCTCCCAGCAATTCGATGTCCACGGAATCCGGATCGCAGGCATAAGCGGCAATTTCTCCGTAATATTCCATGAGATAGCTGTTCTGATACGGGTCATAATCCACGGTCTGGGAATCATCCTCGCAGAAGAACAGACTGTCGTACATCTGATACACCGGCCCCAGATAAATGCTGCGGTCGCCGTACTCCTGCACGGTCTCCAGCGCTGCGTACAGGGCGGGCTCCACGGTCACGGTCTCATTCGGACTCTGATTTATGCTGCAGACATTTCCCACACCGTCGTAGATATAATCCACATCATAAACCTTGTATATTTCCACTGCCAGATCGGTGTACAGGCTCTTTAAAACCTTATTCTCCGCCAAAGAGGCCGTGTCCCCCGCGCCCAACTCATAGAGGAAAACGAAGTCCTCGCTGCAGCTGAGCTCATCGGAGGTTGAATTCGCCTCGATCTCTGTCCAGCCCGCGTCGTCATCACCCGACAAAAACTGCATAAACCCGTAAACGATCGCGCCCGCGCCCAGCAAAAGAAAGAGAATTGTCAGAATGAGCCTTCTCTTCAGATGCTTTTCTGACAATTCTACTTTTTCTACCGGTTTCGGGCGCGGCGGTGTGCGTTTTGTGTTCACTGTGCGGCTCATGCGGGATCTCCTTTCTATAAAGCCAAATTACAGACGGATACAAAAGATGACCGTGGTCACCTGAAAACGTATCACGGTCATCTTTTACATCCTGAGCCTATACTACAACACCCTTCTCAGGTAATATTCATCACACGATCACCAGCAATAATAGTAACAGGAAGATCGCCGCTATGACGATATAGAAGATCAGTCCCGCGATGGCTCCCTTCCTGCAGACCCTGCGGTTGCGCAGGTACAGCCTCTTCCGGAACGCGACCGCCAGAATCGCGCCGAGGATCGGGATAAAGAAAGAGAGAATCCCGTACAAAATGTTTCCGGTATCATGAACGGGGGCTTTCAAAAACTCCTGCTCCGCCTTGTCCAGCTCCACCTGATGCGCGCCGCTGTCCAGGCCCGCGCCGGTCTTTGAGATCGTGATGGCTTTAATCGGCTCGCCCTTTTCGCGGATCGCCCTGTACTCCTCGATCTCCTTTTTGTTGCCCCAAACCCAGTGGTCATGGCCGATGTTGACAAACTCCGGCTGATCCTCGCTGTAGTCATGGATGGACGGGTCATAGACATACTGTACCTTGTTTTTCTCAAGCTGCGGATCCGGAATCGGGATCGCAGAGATCAGGGAGTGCGTGTAGGGATGCAGCGGATAGTCAAACAGCTCCTCGGCCTCCGCCACCTCCACGATATTTCCCTTGTAGATGACGCCGATCCGATCCGAGATAAAGCGGACGATCGACAGATCATGGGCGATGAAGAGATAGGTGGTGCCCTTCTCCTCCTGGAACTTTTTCAGCAGATTCAGCACCTGTGCGCGGATCGACACGTCCAGCGCGGAGATCGGCTCATCTGCCACGACCAGCTCCGGCTCCATGACCATCGCTCTGGCCAGACCGATTCTCTGCCGCTGTCCGCCCGAAAACTCGTGGGGATAACGGGTCAGATGCTCCGGCAGTAGGCCGACCTCATTGATCATGTTTTCTACCTTCTGCTCGCGGTCTTTGTCATCCTCGTACAGATGGAAGTTGTAGAGTCCCTCGGACACAATATAGTCCACCGTGGCGCGCTCGTTTAAGGATGCGGCTGGATCCTGGAAAACCATCTGGATATTGCGGATCACCTCGCGGTCCAGCGCATGGGAAATCTTCCCGGAAATGCGGGTTCCCTTGTACTGAATCTCACCGGCGGACAACGGGTTGACGCGGATCACTGCCCGGCCAATCGTGGTTTTACCGGATCCGGACTCGCCAACCAGCGAGAAGGTCTCGCCCTTGTAAATGTTAAAGGATGCGTTTTTCACCGCTTTTACCGCGGTGTCGCCCTTTCCGAAAGTAATATCGATATTTTTTACTGACAGTAAGATTTCTCTGCCATTTTCATCGATGGGGCCATGCTCCGGCAAGACGCCGGACGAACCCGATATTTTCTTTTTTGTTTGTTCGTTTGATGTCGGCACGTTCAAATCTCCTGTATGTTAAATGCGTGAGTCAGTTTCTCATGGATATCGTGAATGCCCTCCGGCTTTTCCAGCTTCGGCGCATTCTCCTCCAGCAGCCAGGTCTTGGCATAGTGCGTGTCGGTGACCTGAAACATCGGAGGCTCCAGCAGCGTATCAATCTTCATGCAGTACGGATTCCGCGGGGCAAAGGCATCGCCCTTGATCTCATTGTAGAGAGACGGCGGCGTACCGGTGATCGAGTACAGCTTTGTGTTCTTCTCCGCCAGCTGCGGCAGGGAGGACAGCAGCGCCCATGTGTAGGGATGGCGGGGATCGTAAAAGACCTCCTCCACCGTGCCGAGCTCCACGATCTGTCCCGCATAGATCACAGCCACACGGTCTGCGATGTTCGCCACAACGCCCAGATCGTGCGTAATAAACACAGTCGTATAATTAAACTCCTTCTGCAGATCTTTGATCAGCTGTAAAATCTGCGCCTGAATGGTCACATCCAGCGCTGTGGTCGGCTCATCGCAGATCAGAATCTTCGGCTGGCAGGAGAGCGCGATCGCAATGACAATACGCTGCCGCATGCCGCCGGAGTACTGAAACGGATAATCGTCAAACCGCGCCTCCGGATGCGGGATGCCCACCTTATCCATCATCTCAATGGCACGCCGCCGCGCCTCCACCTCAGAGCACTGCTGGTGCTTCATGATAATCGAAGTCATCTGCTTGCCGATCGTGATAATCGGGTCGAGGGAGGTCATCGGATCCTGAAATACCGTGGAAATCTTCTTCCCGCGGATCTGCCCCCAGTCGCGCTCATCCTGCACCTTCGCCAGATTCAGGATGCAGGTGCCGTGAAGCTCCGTCTCGGTCTCATCCACATAAGCCACGCGGAATGTCACTTCCTCAAAGACCTTCATCCGGACATCCTCGTCACTCAGATCCAGTCCGAGCTGCATGGCCTTTTTAAATGCCTCGATGATCGCGTGCGCCCGCTTTCTCCTCTTGCGCTTTGCAAACCGCGCGACAGAGAGGTGAATCTCCTTTGCGATGAGGCGGTTCATCTCTTTCATCTCCTCGGTGATTGGAGCTGCGATTTCCTGATTATACTGCGTCTGCAAAGCCGCCTTTTTCTCATTGTAAGCGGCCAGCCATGCGGAATCCGGCGTCTGCGTCGGCTTCCCCTTCTCGTCCGGCATGGTCTTCTCGCGGTACTCACTCTCCAATTCAAGCATTTCCCGGTAAGTCGCCGCGCCGAACTGCAGGTTGGCATTTGCGTTCAGCCGCTCGATGGAATCATCCATCAGCTTCTGCGTATCCGGTGTGATGGGCTCAACCTGACGGATCAGCTCCTCATCGTTGAAGATAATCCGACCGTTGCTGATAAACCCGTTGCTGTCCAGCATTCCGGCAAATGTCTTCGTGAAAACCGATTTTCCGGAGCCGGACTCGCCCACGATGGCAATGGATTCGTTTTCATAAATATCCAGAGATACATTTCGGATCGCGGTCAGGATACGCCCGCGCACCCGGAACTTTACCTCTAAGTCCTTAATTGATAATAAAACTTTTTTCTCTTCCATGGCGTCCCCCTACATATGTGTTCTCGGATCTGAGGCATCGCCCAGATTTTGTCCCACGACGTAGAGCACGATCGTGATGATGGATGCCACCGCCACCGGGCTCCAGAACTCAAACTGCCATCCCGGTGTGACCATGGCGCTCTCCGCCTCGTAGATCAGACGGCCCAGAGACATATCCGACAGGCCCATACCGATGTAGGAGAGGAAAACCTCGTAGGAGATATAGGACGGAAGCTCCGTCGCCAGCAGCGTAACAATGATGGATGTCATAAACGGGAGGATATTCTTCAACGCAATCTTCACCGTTCCGGTTCCCAGACATTTGGAGGCCAGATTATATTCCCGGTCACGGATGATGATAACCTGCGTCCGGATGAAATACGCGATGTAGAGCCATCCGGTGACCGTCATCGCCAGCACCATCGTCCAGAAGCTGGCGGAAAACAGCATAACCATAACCGAAATCAGCAGGACATACGGAATATTGCCAATGATGTTATAAACCTCCGTCATGACAATATCCACTTTCTTGGAAAATCCCCAGACCGCTCCGACAACCACGCCGACCGTCATATTGATGGCAGCGCAGACAAACGCAAGCGAGATGGAAATCCGCGCGCCGTACCAAACCGCGTCAAACGTGGACTGTCCGGCGGAGCCGGTGCCCAGAATGTAGTGAATGCTGAAGCCGAACTGCTGGATCGCCGCAGACGGAGACAGATGCTTCGCCGTGGAGTTCAGCAGGTTTCCGAACCGGTCATAGGAAAAGACCGCCGGATAAATATAGGAAACCAAAATCAAAACCACCAATACAGCCAGAATAATGATATTGATCTTTTTCCGGAAAAACACGCGGAACACCGACCGCCAGTAGGAATACTTCGGCGCGGTAATCTTCTCGGAATCTAGACTGTCAATATCAACTCTGGAGAACAGCTCCTCTTTTGAGAGGCCCAATTCATCTAAATTATAATCTTTCATAGAAACCTCCCCTTTCTATCGGCTCTTCGACGAGAACGAGATCCGCGGATCAACCACAGACATCAGAACGTCGCCGATGATGATGGATGCGACCGTCAGGATCGCGTAAAACATGGTCACACCGACAATGACGCTGTTGTCATATTTGTTGATCGCGTCTGTCAGCAAATTACCTGCACCGGGAACACTGTACACACGCTCCGTGATGATCGCGCCGACCAGTGCGCCAAGAACGCTGGCCGGTATATCGTGTATGATCGGAATCGAGGCGTTCTTTAACACATGCTTGGTAAAGATTTCCCGCTCCGTTAAGCCCCCGGACCGCGCAAACTTCACATAATCCGAGTTCATCTGGTCGATCATGTATCGGCGCAGCCACTTCATCAGGTTTGCAACGGACGGCAACGCCAGCGACACGATCGGCAGCAGATACATCAGCTTTCCGGAGGAATCCAGATCAAATGTGGTCGGCAGACCGATCTTTCCACCGATGGCCTTAAACAGGAAGATATAGGCCAGAGACGGCACCGCCAGAATGAAGATAATATAGATGGTTCCGATCTGATCGACCAGCTTATCCTTCCGCCGCGCCATGGTGATTCCCAGCGGAATTCCCAGCGCATAGGAAATAATAACAGCAATAATACCGATCACAAAGGAATATCCCATCTTGGACATGCCGTTTTTCACGGTGGAAACATTTGTATAGTCATCCGTATACCGGGCCTCCAGCACCGCACTGCTGCTCAGAGAATTCCGGACATAGGTCGCCGTGTGGAGATCATCCGCACTGCTCTCCGTCAGACCGGTAGGATAGGTAATATTCGATTTTACATAGGATCCCTGGGACGCCGTCATCGTGGTAAACACATCGATACCGGAGTTGATGACATAGGATGTACCCAGGTGGATCGTCAGGATGTTCTGATGGAAGTAAGGGAACTTATTGTTAAAATAAACGAGATACTTATGCGTCGTCCCGTTCCCCATCAGCGCCGGGGAAAACTTCTCTCCGCCGTACATCGGGTCATACCACGTAAAGGTGAGTCCCCGTTCCCCCTCAATCTCTTCGACATTGTTGATATTGTCAATGACAAAAATACTGCCGAAATACGAAAGCAGACGCTTTCCAAGCGGAATATTTTTGTATGCGAAAAGCTGCTGTGTGCCGCCGTCCGCCACTTTCTTTGCACTCTGCATCACGGCGTCCAGCCGAACCACCGTATAGCCCTGCGATTTGTAGTACGAAGTAAACTGCGCTACATATTCACTGACCAGATCGGAGTCGTTCTCCGCTGTCCGTCCGATGGAAACCGCCGATGTACGGGTATCCTCATCAATCTCCCCGTCATTCAGCAGCCCTTGCAGGTAATCCGCGTAAGGGACATAATCCAGATAGCCGTACTCCTCCCACTTGGAATAACGGTAGGTAACCTTTGAATTATTGCTGGTATGCGAGTAGGTGCTGTCCTGGGCAAAGATCAGGGTCCGATCCATCAACCCGTAAATCATGACCATGATGATGGCAACCACAGCGGCGACAGAGATGATACCTCGAATGATTCTTGATATTAAATATTTAGCCATAATACTCTCTCTCATCCGGTAGAAGAAAGCATTGCCCCCGCAAAACCTTCCCAACCTGTAAATGTTGAGAAGAGAACGGAGGGTCTCCCCCCGTTCTCTTCAACTTCATTGTCGCTGTGTATTTTTAGTAAATGCCGAAGCATCTCGTCATGTATCCGGCGTAATCCGGCTGGAAGCAGCCAAGATAGGTATCCGGATCACCATAGTCCGGAGTCCATCCGGAGAGGTCAAAGAGGTCATAGTTGTTCTCATAACCATAGCTGGTATAATATCCGGTGTACAGCCACTCACTTGTATCTGCGCACTCTACAAGGTTAACGATGACCAGTCCGCCCAGAGACTCCTCTACAGATTTCTTGTATGCGTTTGCTCTGTTGACATAAACCTCTGTGTCGATCGGGTACGGCAGATCCAGATAAATCGGGTTGTCCTCATCAACAGTGATGCCTTCCTCGGCAAGCTCCTCGATCGCCATCTGCAGGTACTCCATCGCGTTGTCCGGATTGTACCATCCGTCGTATCCGTCACTGGAACCGATGCCATCATTGGCCTCCGGATCCCATGCGGTAATCGGAATGCCGTCCGCATCGATCTGTGCCTGTACGATCTCGCCATAGTATGTGCCGGCCGGGAATGTGGTCTCCGTGCCGTTGATATCAATCGTCACATCCTCCTCCAGAGTTACAAAGTTGCCCGGTACGATTGTATTTCTCAAAGAGTTGTATTTCAGATCCTCGCCGTTGCTCTGCGCATTGTAAGAAGCACGGTCAAACGCAAAGTCTACCGCCAGACGGAAATTCTGGTTGTTAACCGCCGCGTTGGTCCGCTCCGCATCCTCCTCTGTCTGAGAAGAAACAGCAGTCGTTGTGTCATTTACGTTAGCAAATGCGGTACGGTTCAGGTTGATAAAGCTCTGATAGGTCGTAGCGTCGGTATCGGTAACATGCGCATAATAATCATAGTACACATTTCCATCGTCGTCTGACTCAACCTTTGCCAGCTCCAGAGCGGAGGTGTTAAGGCTTGCGCTGTCAATGGTTCCGCTGAGGACATCATAGTAGGACTTGGTCGCATCGGTGCCGTCCTCAAAGATCCAGTTGATGGTCTTGACATTGATGTTGTCCGCATTCCAGTAGGACTCATTCGCGGAAAAGACGATCTTGTTGCTCTCCGTCGCATTTGTGATCACATACGGTCCGCAATATGCAATACTGTCAGAGTTCAGCCCGTAAGTATAGTCAGACGCGCTCGCGTCATACTCTACACCGAACTTTCCGCCCTGAGACTCATAGTAGGAACGGCTCATCGGAGCGAAAACGCTGTAGCCCAACATGGTCATAAAGTAAGAACAGGGCTCCTCCAGCGTGTAGACCAGTGTGTAGTCATCCACAGCCTCGACACCAACCTCGGCAAAATCGGTCACCTCGCCGGAAATATACTCGGAAGCATTGACAATAAGACCCTCAATCAGATACTCCAGGCCGCCCTGCGCATCCATCATGTGCTGCATACCCGCCACAAAATCATCTGCAGTCAGGTCAGCAACTTCACGTCCCTGAGAATCAACCCAGACCACGCCCTCGCGGATGTGGAAGATATAGGTCAGGCCGTCGTCGGAAACTTCCCAGCTCTCCGCCAGCGCCGGCTGAATCTCATTCTCATTGTCATACTCGACCAGTCCGTCGTAAGTATTGATCAGTGCCTCCGCATCGACAGAAAGAGAGGACGACAGAATATCATAGGTCGCCGGATCTTCTGTGTACGGATAATTATATTCATCTTTTAATGTATAGCCTTTTTCCTCAAGATAAGACTTTGCCCATTCCTCATAGGTGCCGGTACCCTTCAGTTCCGCCCACTGTTCCTTCATCTCCGCATAATCCTCCGCGTTGATCAAGTCGGTGGTCACAAGCAACTGATGATAACGAACATTATCAGAACCCCAGAGTACTGTGCTGCAGCTATACGGCGCCACTCTGGACAGCTGATAGCGCCCCCCCTGTGTCGTCGTCGGGATGGTAACACCGGACTCCAGCAGGTAAGCCTCCGCCTTCGCCATCAGCGCATAACGCTCAGAAACAGTCTCTGCCGCCTTCGCCTCCTCATAAACCGCATAGAAAGCACCCAGCGCGTCATCATAAACCGCAGCGGATGTCTCCTCATAATCTGCAGGCATTCCGCCGGCCTCCTCGGAACCGGTCTCTGCCTCTGCTTCCTCGGTAGCAGATGTGTCATCTGCCGTGTAGTCGGAAGTGCTGCTACTGCCGCATGCCGCAAGGCTCATCGCCATCGCGCCCACGAGCAGCAGACTGACTACTCTTTTCTTCATGTTCTTTTCCTCCTTTTCTCAGTTGGTAGTGTCAAAAACTACCCTGTTTTTAGTGTCTAAAACCTATAGAAACCTTGAT
>JAJQBV010000035.1:0-8107 GCA_021203115.1 Clostridiales bacterium
CCGCACAACAGCACAGCCAAAAGCATGCCGTTGCGCAACAGGTCCGTCATCATAGTTATCGGTTTATTTGTCGAAACGCCGCCTTCTACTTCGCAGCTTTTTTCGCCTTCTTCTCTGCCATCTCCTCATCCCAGAGACGCTTTGCGGTCGGCGACCATTCCTCAGCATAAGGAATGGTCTTTGCGATCAGATCGTCCACCGGCTCCTCCGCCTGCATATCCGTGGAATGTGCCCCGGAAGCCTCGACCATCTGCTTGATCATCTGCGGATTCTCCAGCATCGGGCAGGGCTGCAGGTGATTCTCATTGAACGGCATATGCTCACGGTACTGCATAAACAGCGGCTGCTGCAGACACTCCAGGAAAGACTTCTCGCGGATGTTCGCTCCGGAATAGTGGATGAACACGCACGGCTCCACATCACCGTTGGCGTTGATGTGCAGATAGTTCTTGCCACCGGCAATGCAGCCGCCCACAAACTCACCGTCATTCTGGAAATCCAGCGTGAACAGCTTGATCGGGCAGTACTGGCTGCGAACATAGCGGATCCGTTTGAACATGTATTCGCGCTGCTCCGGTGTCAAAAGCAGATCGGTGCTGGCGTCCTTTCCGACCGGCATATAGTGGAAATACCAGGACATGATCGCTCCCTTGTCCACCAGCATCTGGAGGAACTCATCGGAGGTCACGACCTTGTAATTCTTGCTGGTGTAGCAGATGGAGATTCCGAAGATCAGTCCGTACTCCTTCATCAGATCCATGGCGTGCATAACCTTCTCAAACACACCCTTGCCGCGGCGGTCATCGTTGGTCTCCTCGTAGCCCTCAACCGAGAGTGCAAAGGAGATATTGCCCAGCTCCTGCACCTTCTTGCAGACCTCCTCATCAATCAGCGTACCGTTGGTAAAAATGTGAAACGCACAGTCATTGTGCTTCTCTGCCAGCATCATGATGTCTTTCTTCCGGACCATCGGCTCGCCTCCGGTCAGAAGGAAAAAGTGAATGCCCAGCTCCTTCGCCTCGGTGATAATGCGGTCCATCTCCTCGT
Organism: Clostridiales bacterium; assembly: GCA_021203115.1. GTDB lineage: Bacteria > Bacillota > Clostridia > Lachnospirales > Lachnospiraceae > Eubacterium_I. The sequence continues at coordinate 1,048 of JAJQBV010000035.1, forward strand.
TTGTCAGCGCCAGATTGTGACCGTACTCCGCTGCCCAGCATCCGGTGCACTTTAAGTTGCAGGCGCTGGTGGGATCCATCAGAACCAGCCACGGGATATTGCAGTTGTACTTCTCACGGTTTTCCTTGACCTTCTTAAATCCGGTCAGGCCGGTCTCAAATCCAAGGTTTAAGACATGGGTCTTCACAAGGTTCGGATGCAACTTTTCAAATGCATCGTAGATCTGCTGCGTCCAGTTATTCTCCGGATCGCCCAGCACCTTGTCTGCATTCTCCCAGAACTCATCGGGGAAGTTCTTGCCGGCGATCTTGCGCGCTGCGTGCATCAGCTTTACCAGATTTTCTTCTTTATTCTTATTAATGTACTTGTATACTCCGTTAAACGCGACCTCAAATGATTTTCTCGCGGCGGCATGCTTTAAATCTGCCATTCTCTTGTCCTCCTGTCTGTCGTCTTATCGCTCATCCAGCGTATCTTTATAGTTCGTGTAACCCTTCTTGACAAAGTGCTTCTTTGCCCAGAGCTCCTCCGCGTGAGGCGCCCACTCCTTCGCGTAGTCTCCGCACTTGCCGCAAAGATGCTCAACGGACTCCGGCGCCTGCAGGTCTGTGGAATGTGCCCCGGTCTTCTCGACCATCTCCTGCAGCTTCTCCGGATTCTCCAGCATCGGGCAGGGACGAAGGTGGTTTTTGTTGAACGGCTGTCCGTCACGGTACGCCATGAAGAGCGGCTGTTTCAGGCACTCAAGCAGCGTATTCTCGCGGATATTCGCGCCGGAATAGTGGATGAACACACAGGGCTCCGCATCCCCGTTCGCATTGATGTGGAAGTAGTTGCGTCCGCCGGCAATGCATCCGCCGACGAACTCGCCGTCGTTCTGGAAATCCAGCAGAAGGATCGGCTTGCCGCCCTCCCAGCCGCGGACCTCGCGCAGACGGTCATGGATGTATTCGCGCTGCTCCATCGTGGGAAGCAGCTCCATGTCGGCCTCAAGTCCCACCGGCATATAGTGGAAATACCACGCATACCGGCAGCCGTGCTCGATCATCAGATCGAAGAACTCGTCGGAGGTGACAGCGTCCATATTTTTCCTTGTATAGCAGACGGAGGTTCCGAAGAACAGTCCGTATCTCTTCATCAGATCCATCGCGGAAAGCACCGAGTCGAAAACGCCCTCTCCGCGGCGGCCGGCGTTCGCCGTCTGGAATCCCTCCAGAGACAGGGAGAAGAAAAGGTTGCCGAGCTTCTGTACGTTCTGGCAGAACTCCTCATCGATCAGCGTGCCGTTGGTAAAGCAGTGGAGCTCGCAGTCATTGTGCTTCTTCGCCAGCTTCAGGATATCCGCCTTGCGGACCAGCGGCTCACCGCCGGTGAACATATAGAAATACACGCCCAGCTCCTTACCCTGCGTGATAACGCTGTCCATCTCCTCATATGTAAGGTTCAGCTTGTGGCCATACTCGGCGGCCCAGCATCCGGTACATCTCAGATTACATGCGCTGGTGGGATCCATCAGGATCAGCCACGGGATGTTGCATTCATGCTCTTTTCTCTTTTCACGGGTCACCTTTGTCCCATAAAGAGCCGCCTCAAATCCGAGGTTCAATGCGGTCATCTTTGCCACATGGGGATCCAGTTCATCCAGCATCTTGTTTGTGAAACGAAGCCACTTGTTGTCCGGATCCTGAATCATCGCACGGATGTTTTCATAGGTCTCCGCCTTAAAGTTGTCTCCCATGAACTTCTGAGCCAGATCAAGAATCTGGAGAAGACCCTTCTCACGGTCCTTGTTCAGCCGCTTCAGCGCGACATCGATCGCAGTGCTGAACGCTTTTCTCTGCATTGTGTGTGATAAGCTTGCCACTGTAAATTCTCCTTTCAACTCAATTCTACAGTTTGTTCGATTACCAATCGGTGTCCATCTTACAACTCTCTGTAAAATTTCCAAGTAATGTCTTTTTTCCAACACATTGTTGCATTTTCAACTTTTGTATATTATAATGCCTATAGAAAAAATATCAACCGACAATTTCATTTTTTGTGTCAATTATCCTACATATAAAATGTTTTGTGTCGGAAATGTGACAAAATCGTGAAACATTGACTTTTATTTTTCAGGAGGAAAACAATGGCGACAGACCGCAGAACAAAATACACAAAATCCGTCATCCGTCAGGCACTCTTTGACCTGATGGCTGACAGACCGATCAACAAAATTACCGTCACGGATATCTGCAAGGCGGCGGATATCAACCGCAGCACATTTTATTCTTATTATGAGGATGTATACGCGCTGCTGACCAGCATACAGAACGAACTTTTTGAAAATGTCGTCATCTCACTGAACCGGGATGACTGGTATGAGGATCTCCTCGATCTGGTGGACGCAAACAAGGATCTCTGTCAGGTCCTCATGGGACCTCACGGAGATTCCTCGTTCATCCGTCAGCTCATCTACCTCGGATATGAAAACAGTATGAAAATGTGGAAAAAAATGTATCCGTCCGCATCGGAGGAGCTGTGCGACTACACCTATGCCTATATGTCCGCCGGCGTGATCGGCGTTCTGGAAAACTGGGTCTGCAGCGGATATAAGCTCCCCACGGAGGAGGTCGGCCGGATTCTGATGGGCGTCACCATGCACGGACTGGAATACCTCAAGACCGCCCCGACACCCGCGTGATATTTCCGATAAACTCCGCCATGTGATCCGTGATCTGATCCTTTGTAATGCGCCACTCCCAGTTGCTGCCCAGCGTGGACGGCGCGTTGATCCGCGCCTCCTTCCCCAGATGCAGGTAATCCTGCATGGGGATGATGCAGTATTTTGCAACGCTCTGCATCGCCAGCCGGATCAGGTTATCGCAGAGCTGCTCATCACTGTCCCAATACCGGTTCAAATAATTCTTTACATGCTCCCGGATCTGTCCGGAGGCGCCGGACACGAACTGAAGCAGCGTCTCATTGTCGTGCGTGCCCGTGTAGACCACGCAGTTCGTTGTGTCATAGTTGTGCGGCAGGAATGTGTTCCCGCTCCCGCTGTCAAACGCGAACTGCACCACCTTCATTCCCGGATATCCGCTGTCCGCAAGCAGCTTTTTCACACTGTCCGTGATCACGCCCAGATCTTCCGCAATGATCTCGACCTCCTTCACCTGCTCCCCGATGACGGTAAGCAGATCCATGCCCGGTCCCGGTCTCCACTCGCCCTTTCTCGCCGTCTTCTCCCCGAACGGAATCGCATAATACTCATCCAGACCGCGGAAGTGGTCAAACCGCATCACATCGTAGAGTACCGCCGCATGCCGGATGCGGCCGACCCACCACGCGTGCCCGGTCTTTTTGTGATAGTCCCAATCGTAGAGCGGATTGCCCCAGAGCTGTCCGTCCGCTGAGAAGAAATCGGGCGGAACGCCGGCCACCGACTTCGGGTTCAGATCCTTGTCAAACAGGAACATCTCCGGATGAGCCCACGCATCCGCACTGTCATGCGCCACATAGATCGGCAGGTCGCCGATGATGCGGATTCCCTGCTTTACGGCATAGGCTTTCAGTTTCACCCACTGCGTCATAAACCAATACTGGATATGCGCGTGGAAGGAAATGTCGTCCGCCAGCTTTTTCCGGGCTTTCTCCAGCGCCTTCGGATCCCGTTTTTTGTAGGGTTCCGGCCACTCATACCACGCCTTTTTCTCATACTCATCCTTCAACGCCATAAAAAGGGCGTAATCCGGAAGCCAGTCGGACTCCTTCTCACAGAACGCCTCAAACCCGGCCTGACTGCGCTTTTTATCCCGCGCATACGCTTTCCGCAGCAGCGGATAGCGGTTCTCGAACTGTTTCCCGTAATCCACATAGGACGGGTTCGTCCCCAGCTCTGCCGCCTCGCACTCCTCGCGTGTCAGCAGACCTTCCTCGATCAGATCATCCAGCGACACAAAATACGGATTCCCCGCGACCGTCGAAAACGGCTGATAAGGGGAATCCCCATAGCTCGTATGTCCCATAGGAAGAATCTGCCAGAACGTCTGTCCGCTCTTCTTTAAAAAATCAATCCAGTCGTAAGCCTCCTTCATAAACCCGCCGATTCCGTACCGGGACGGGAGACTGCTGACCGGGAGTAAAATTCCGCTCGCTCTCATTATGTAACCTCCGATTACTTCGTGTTGTGCGCACCGCAATGCGCACTAAAATGATTATATAATAATTGCTTTTCTTTTTCTACACTTTATATTTACAAATATGATTCTTTTTGATATAGTTTGTTTATTCCTTCTATCCTGAAATCTCAGGATACGGAATCTTAACATAAAATCAACAATACTGTATCGTCTTCGATTCCATTGGTGTTTACCAATTATTCAAGGCAAAACGCACTTTGACAATTGAACAGGCTTTACACCCTCAAAAAAAGCCGCTATAATATTTTATTATATGAAAGGCGGTGATATAATGAAGGAGACTCAATATATGCCTACGGAAAAAGAAATGATAAATAATCTCATTGACTATTACTCAAACCTTCAGAGAATCAAAACATCCACCGACAGCCAGAAAGAGGTCGAGTATCAGATCAGACTGGTAAAAGCCAAACTCGAATCTTTCGGTATCATCACCAGCAATCTGGACATAAACAAATAGTACCCATTCCACTCGGTGTAAAGCCTGTTGAATTCATTTTATATTATCACACCGATTTTCAAGAAAGGAGAGTCCCATGACTGATTTGACCAACTGCACTCATGACTGCAGCACCTGCGGCGCTTCCTGTGCGCCGGACGGCGAGCGCAAGCCCAGCTTTTTCGATCGGATGGAAGCTGCATCCGAACACTTCGAGGCGATGGGCGAGGAGAACTTTATCAATATGCTCAACGAAGCGGTAGCCGCTTTGGAAAAAGAAGACGCGGAGGACTGATATCCTCCGCGTTCGCGTTTTCCTGTCTTCTTTTCAGAATCATTCTCCGACCGCACGCACGATCTCTTCCAGTGAATCCACCTGCGGCACGTCCGCATCCACGGTCCCGAATCCGTAGGACGCCCAGAGAAACGGCACCCCCGCCTCCGCACAGGCATCGTAATCTCCCTGCGTGTCGCCCAGATACCAGTACCGCTCCAGTCCATTCCGCGCAATCACAGTTCTCAGATTATCCGCCTTCCCGCGGCCGGTATTCCCATAGCACTCCAGATCATCCACCAGATTTTCCAGATGATAATGCTCCAGAAACGCCTCGATATAGCCGGACTGGCAGTTGCTCACGATACAGACGCCCCAGCCCGCCTCGTGCAGCCTGCGAAAAACCGCCTCCACATCGCCCAGAAGCGCGGCTCCGTGCAGACGAAGGTATTCATTCTCCGCCACCTCCAGAACGTGGAAAAGCTCCATGCCCTTCTCCGGCGTGTACTGCGGAAAAAAATCTGCCGCAAAATAATCCATCGTCTTGCCCATAAGACCGAGAAGCCGCTCCCTTGTGATGACAAGAGCGGTCTCTCCGATTGCCGGAAGCGCCTGATTCCACGAGGTCACGATGTTGTCCGCGGAATCCCAGAGGGTTCCGTCCATGTCAAAAATGACTGCTTTCCTCATGCCTCGTCGATTGCCTTTCCGATATCGTGGCGCATATATTTGTTCTCAAAATCAACCCATTCCGTCGCCTTGTAGGCATTGGCGCGGGCTTCCCTCAGATCGGCTCCCTTTGCGGTGACGCCCAGAACACGGCCGCCGTTGGTGACGATCTGTCCCGCGTCATTTAATTTGCTGCCCGCATGGAAGCAGTAATAGCCGTCTTTGTCCGCGAAATTCTCCAGCCCCCGGATCTCATAACCCTTCTGATAGGAAACCGGGTAGCCGTCGCTGGCCAGCACCACGCAGACCGCCGCGTTGTCCTCAAACTGCAGGTCGATCTGATCAAGCGTGCCGTCGATACACGCCTCCATGACATCAAGGATATCGTTTTTCATCCGCGGCAGCACCACCTGCGCCTCCGGATCTCCGAAACGGGCATTGTACTCCAGCACCTTCGGGCCGTCCTCTGTCAGCATCAGGCCGAAGAAAATGATGCCCTTAAAGGGTCTGCCCTCCGCCGCCATGGCGTCCACGGTCGGCTGGAAGATGTATTTCTGACAGAAGTCGTCGACCTCCTTCGTGTAAAACGGGCTGGGAGAAAAGGTTCCCATGCCGCCGGTGTTCAGCCCCTGATCGCCGTCCTGCGCCCGCTTATGATCCTGCGCGGAGGACATGATCTTAATGGTCTTTCCGTCTACATAGGAGAGAACCGACACCTCGCGGCCGGTCATAAACTCCTCGACCACCATCTGATTGCCCGCGGAGCCGAACTTTTTATCCTGCATAATCTCCCGCACTCCGGCCTTTGCCTCCTCCAGCGTGTTGCAGATCAGCACGCCTTTGCCCAGAGCCAGACCATCCGCCTTCAGCACGATGGGCATTTTCGCGGTCTCCAGATAAGCCAGCGCCTTTTCCGGATCGTCGAAGTTCTCATAGGCTGCCGTGGGAATGTTATATTTTTTCATCAGATCCTTGGAAAAAGCCTTGGAGCCCTCAAGGATCGCCGCCGCACGGTTCGGACCGAAGACACGCAGCCCCTCCGCCTCAAACACATCCACAATACCGCCGACCAGCGGATCATCCATCCCGATGATGGTCAGGTCGATCGCATGCTCCTTTGCGAAAGCTGCGAGCTTCTCAAACTCCATCGCCCCGATCGGCACGCACTCGGCGATCTGTCCGATGCCGGCGTTGCCGGGCGCACAGTAAATCCGGTCTGCACGGGTACTCTTTGCCACACTCATGGCGATCGCATGCTCACGGCCGCCGCTTCCCACTATCAAAATGTTCATCGTGTATCCTCCATTCAAAAAGACATCTTATTGTTGCTCGATTTCCTACTGCCTGATATGTACCAGTCCGTCCTCGACGGACACCGCTCCGTTGGCAATCCGGTCGATCGCCCGTGGCAGGATGACCCACTCGGCCACCTCCATCACCCGCCGCTGAAGCACGGTGGGCGTGAGCCCCAGGCTCCCAACCACGGCTTTCTGGAAA
>JAJQBV010000035.1:8117-11142 GCA_021203115.1 Clostridiales bacterium
CACCTTGCGCGTGTCGCCCTCTCTGACCTCCACGGCGTTCTGGAAAATAATCGGGCCGGTATCGGTTCCTTCATCCACAAAATGACAGGTCGCCCCGGTAACCTTTACGCCGCGAGCGAGAACCGCCTCGTGAACCTTCAGCCCGTAATAGCCGGTTCCGCAGAATGACGGGATCAGGGACGGATGGATGTTGATAATCCGGTTCCGGTAGCGGGCAATCATTGCCTCCGGAATCACGACCAGAAATCCCGCCAGCACGATCAGATCAACTCTGGCCTCATCCACCGCCGCGAGAAGCGCCTCGTTAAACTCCGCTCTCGTCTGATACGATTTCGGAGAAATACAGCGAGCCGAAATCCCGGCCTTCTCTGCGCGCTCCAGCGCATAGGCGGACGCATTGTTGCTGATGACCGCCGCAATCTCCGTATTCGTGATCCGGCCGTCCGCGATACTGTCGATGATGGCCTGAAGGTTTGTGCCTCCCCCGGAGACCAGAACCGCTATCCTCAACATAAGGTCACCCCTTTTTCTCCGGCCTCGATCCGGCCGACCACATAGGGCGTATCGCCCGCCGCGCGGATAGCTTCCATGGCCTTGTCCGTCTCAGACGGATCCACGGCAACAATCATGCCGAGTCCCATGTTGTATGTGTTATACATCATCTGTTCTTCGATCTCTCCGGTTTTCTGCAGGAGCGTAAAAATCGGCGGAATCGGATAGCTGTCCTTTTCGATCACCGCATGCGCGCCGTCCACAAGCATCCGGGGCACATTCTCATAGAAGCCGCCGCCCGTGATGTGGCTGCACGCCTTGACCGTGGCACCCGCATTTTTCATGTTTTTTAATGCCCTGACATAGATGCGCGTCGGCGCGATCAGCGCCTCACCCAGAGTCTGTCCAAGCTCGTCATAATAGGTGTTCAGCGACTCCGCGGTCATCTCGAAAACCTTCCGCACCAGAGAGAAGCCATTGCTGTGGACGCCAGTGGAGGCCATTCCGATCAGGACATCGCCTGCCTTCAGATTCTCCCCCGTGATCAGATCCTTCCGGTCACAGACACCCACGGCAAACCCGGCCAGATCGTACTCATCCTCCGGCATCAGACCCGGGTGCTCCGCAGTCTCCCCGCCGATCAGCGCGGCGTCCGACTGGATGCAGCCCTCAGCCACGCCCTTCACGATCTCAGCAATCTTTTCCGGATAATTCTTCCCGCAGGCGATATAGTCGAGGAAAAACAGCGGCTCCCCGCCGGCACAGGCGATATCATTGACGCACATAGCGACCGCGTCGATGCCGATGGTGTCATGCTTATCCATCAGAAACGCCAGCTTGACCTTCGTGCCGCAGCCGTCCGTGCCGGACAGCAGGACCGGATCCTCCATCTCCTTTATTTTCTCAAGGGAAAATGCGCCGGAAAATCCGCCCAGACCGCCGAGAACTTCCGGGCGCATGGTCTTTTTTACGTGCTCCTTCATCAGCTCTACCGAGCGGTAGCCGGCCTCGATGTCGACACCTGATGTTTTGTAATCCATTTGTGAGTCTCCTTTTTTATTAATTTTCAGAATTGTGAAACCTATATACAGCATCAGACGCTCCGAGAAAAAACAAATTCAACTTGAATTGTTTTTTCTTCAGATCTGATTTACGTTATAAGATGGGTTTCGCAATTAATAATCCTTCCAGCCGGTTTCCTGCAATTTTTCGTCCTTGGCGACAACCTGATTCTTTAATTCTTCGGAGTATGCCTTCAGTTTTTCCAGCAGCTCCGGGTCTCCGGTGGCGAGGATTTTCGCTGCGAGGATGCCGGCGTTGGCTCCGCCGTTGATGGCCACGGTGGCCACCGGGATGCCGCTGGGCATCTGGACGATAGAGTAGAGGGAGTCCACGCCGCCCAGATCGGATGTCTTCATCGGGATGCCAATGACCGGCATGGGGAAGAGTGCCGCGCACATGCCCGGCAGATGGGCCGCCTTCCCGGCTCCCGCGATGATGACCTTATATCCGCGCTCCTCTGCGCTTTTCGCGTAATCGAAAAAGATGTCCGGCTCGCGGTGAGCGGAGATGCTGCGCATCTCGTAGTCAATTCCAAATTGATCCAGTATTTCTGCTGCTTTTGACATGACGGGCATATCTGAGTCGCTGCCCATCACAATTCCTACCTTCGGCATGTTTTCCTCCTCTTATCATGTGGCTGCTGTAATTTCCTCTGCATTCTTAACCGTTCATTACGACTCGCAGTCTGTTTTCGGCAAATCGGCCGGAGCTACTGCTCCAGCAGCGGCCCGTTCAGCTCCTCCGTTCCCTCGACCCTGAACAGTCCGTCGCGGATAATATCCGCCGTGCTCCCGTCCGGGTAAACGGCCGTGATCGCGCCCAATTCGTTATAGGGGATCGTGATATCCGTGTGGCAGTTGAAATAAGCCTTCGACGGATCCTCGCTGCGCAGAACACTGACCTCGTTCTCCTTTGCCACGATGCTCTTTCCGTCCGGATTTTTCCGCTCGATCTCCTCCTCGCGGGAGTAACAGGTGTCGCCGACTGCAAAGTGAGGGCCTGTCTTCTCCGCAATCAGAATCGGCATCTTTTCCTGAATCTGATAGGGCCTCGCCATGCGGTACGCCGTGGTGTTGGTGCCGATCGCAAACTCACCCATCGGAAGCGTCTCGTGATGCATCAGCACATTGTCCTTCATATATTTCCGGTTCTCCTCCTCCGAATCAAAATTCGTGCAGGAGTACGAATCGATCATACCGTCCTTAAAAACAACCTCCAGATTCCGGTACTGAAGTCCGTTTAAGAAAACCTCCGTCACATGGAGTACGCCGTTCGTGCCGGTCAGCACCGGGGAGGTGAAGACCTCGCCCACCGGGATGTTGACATCCGCCACACAGTTTTCAAACGCGGTCTGCTTCTCCGGATCCTCCAGCGGCCGGATGGCGACCGTCAGGTCGGTATGGTTATCCCCGCAGCCGACGATATGAACCCGCTCCGCTCCGTCCAGCACATCGATCAGCCGCTGCTGAAT
>JAJQBV010000178.1 GCA_021203115.1 Clostridiales bacterium
TTTTTTTGACTTTATTCCAAAATTTATAGTCATTTTTTTTATTTTTCATTTCTTTAACCCTCCGCTTCTTTTGGTCCGCCAGTCGATGCCATATCAAGATTAAGTTCCTGGCTAAACTGATCCTTTGTCAGTTCTCCCGCAAGGCATCTCTCGCCGAAAACCACGATACGGTCTGACATACCGAGCAGCTCCTCCATATCAGATGTTATCATGACAACGCACTTCCCGTCCTCACACATCTGGTTCATCAGTTCATATATCTCATATTTTGCACCGACATCAATACCGCGGGTCGGCTCATCGAAGATTACGATCTCGGATTCTGTCGCCAATGCATTTCCCACAACCACCTTCTGCTGATTGCCGCCGGAGAGTGTCATTACCTTTGTCTTATCAAGGTTCGGCGCCTTGATCCGCATCGCTTTCCCGTAATAATCGGCGATCTCTGCCTCTTTCTTTCGGTTGATAAATCCGCCCTTCGATATCTTGCCGAGAATATTGTAAACGATATTCCACGATATCGTTTCCGAGAGGAAACATCCTTCCCTCTTTCTGTCCTCCGGAATCAGGCAGACGCCGTACTTATGCATCGCCTCATTCGGAGTCTTGATGTTTGCCAGTTCGCCATTTATATAAACCTCGCCCCACTGTTTTTTCTCCGCACCGTACACGACCTTCATAATCTCGGTACGTCCGGCGCCGACCAGACCGGACACCCCGAGAATCTCGCCCTTGTGGGCTTTGAATGAGATATTTTTTACACCGTTTCCGGTCAGATTCTTAAGCTCCAGTGCCACATCACCGATTTCGGCATGACGCTCCGGGAACGTTGCCGTCATCTCACGGCCGACCATATACTTGATCAGCTCCGCCCGGTTGGTCTCCTTTGTCATGAGCGTCGTGATATACTCTCCGTCGCGGAGAATGGATACCCGGTCGGTCAGTTCAAACACCTCGTCAAGTCTGTGAGAGATAAAAATGATCGCTACGCCCTTATCCCTCAGTTGGTTTACAATCCGGAAGAGGATCTCAACCTCAGCCACGGAGAGCGGCGCAGTCGGCTCGTCCAGAATCAGCACCTTACATTCTTTTGAAACGGATTTTGCAATCTCAACGATCTGCATGTGTCCGGGCGTGAGATCACGCACCAGCGTGGATGGATTAATGTCTACCCCGAAATCATCAAAGATCTTCTGCGCGATCTCGTTCATTTTCTTCTGATTGACAAATTTGCCGATCTTTTCTCCGTAGCAAATATTTTCTGCCGCGGACAGGATATCAATCAGATTAAATTCCTGATATATACACTCAATCCCATGGGATCTCGCAATCGCCGGTGTCATCGCTTCATAGGTCTTGCCGTCGATCGTGATGGTTCCGCCATCCGGCGCGTGCGCGCCTGTGATCGTCTTGATGAATGTGGACTTTCCGGCTCCGTTCTCACCGATCAGCGCGTGAACCTCACCGGGATAAAAATCTATGGAGACATTGTTCAGAGCTACCACACCGGGAAATACCTTGCGGATTCCCTTCAGGGACAAGATCGGTTTTTCATTTTTTAAAGCTTTTTTCTCACTCATAAAAAACCCCCTGTTCTAAATGATAATAATCCGAAAATAAAATGCGGCGGAGCGGAACACTCTCCGCGCCGCCGCACGATCAAACTTTACTCACATATTATATGTCAGTAATTACTCATATAATGCCGATCCGACTTCATACTCCTCGCACGGATTTGCATCACCCTGCACCCAGCTATAAGAGTACCCATAAATATTTGTCGCGGAAATGTCATCATAGTAGGCATCTCCGAACGTCCATGTGTAATCCTCTGTGCAGCCTGTCACACCAAGAAGGATTGCCGCAAGCTTGCTTCCTGTCGGGGAGAAGCTCTGGCCGTCATCAACCGTGGTGGAGAATCCGGACTCCGCGAACTCCTCGATTTCCTCTTCTGTAGCCGTGCCGCCGTAGGTAGAATAACCCTTGATTGCATTCGCGGAAGCATCAGCCAGTATATCATCATACATGGAGAGGAATGTTCCGTCCTCAGCATAGCACGGGATTACGCAGAAGTCCGCAAGGTCAAGCCCGTTGTCCGCCGCATAGGTCTCAATGTAGGAAGCAATGCCCATCGCCTCATCCGGCTCGTAAGCGATAAATACACGGCAGTCAGGGTTGGCAGCCAACACGGAAAGTGCATTGTTGTAAGCGTCCGTCTGAGCGGAATCACCGTAAGACTGTGTGGAAGAAACAACCGTAAACATATCGGAAGCCTCCGCAGTGCCGTACATCGCGTTGGAACGGTAGACGCCGTCCTGAATGTCATAGTATGTATCCAGAGCGATCGCATAGGTGCCATCCTCAAGGGTCGGGATATCGCCGCCCTCTGCAACACGGTTCGTTACCCAGTCCTCAGCCGCCTGAACAGCCGCCATACCGGTGATGGAGTAAGCTGTCGCGATATAACCCGCGATCGTGTATCCATCCGGCTCAGCTCCAAGGAAGCAAACCGCAATACCCGCTTCCGTCGCCTCGTTGCAGGCATCCTCAATCGCCGCCTGATCCGATGTCGCGATCATCAGGCAGCCTACGTTTCCGGCTGCAATCGCGTCTTCAATCAGCTGAACCTCAGATGAAGTGCTGGCATCTTTCGTAACATAAGTGAATCCATACTTCTCCATCACATAACCCATGGAGTCCGCATGTACCAGAAGTCCGGGAACACCTGTCGTCGGCAGGATTGCCCACACCTCATACTGCTCGTTCCATGTGAAATCCGTCGTCGTTGCTTCGGCATCTGCCTCCTCAGTCTCAGCTGCTTCCGTCTCCTCGGCTGCGCTGGTCTCAGTCTCTTCAGCAGTGTCTGTCGTCGTGGAAGTTGAAGTGCTTCCGCATGCTGCCAGTGAGAAAACCATCGCTCCCGCAAGAACCAGTGATACAATTTTCTTTGCTTTCATGTTGTCCTCCTTTTTATAAAATGTATTGATTTCGCAGTCCGTTTCCTGCGACTGCCATTCGATCCGGTCCAACACGACAGGCCGGATTGAACTGTTACCATTCTATTTCATAAAAAGCAAGATGCAAACGCTCTTTTTTGTGAAAAAACATCCTTTTTTTTAGATTGTACAACATAAACCCGCCTCCTGCGGCATAAGATAGCGTAACGTTAAAAAAGGATTGTCCCTTGAAGCACACTCATCTTAGAAAATGCCTTATCCCTGCACTTGCTGCCGTTTTTCTGGTCTGCATGCTGGCATTTGCTGTCTGCCGCAGGACAGTTTCAGATTTTTTTTCGAACAATTCCGCCGATTCCGGCACGGATTTTAATCCAACGCTCACCCTTTCCGAAGACGAATCCTTCCGCGCTTACATCGACGCTCTGTTCTGTGAGGAGATTGCCGCCAGCCCCCTTTCGCTTCACTATACATTAAAGTCGCCCAAGGACTACGGCATCACTTCATACAGCACCGATCTCGGCAGCTATTCTGCGGAAAACCTGTCCGTCTCAGCCGCCCTTGCGGAATCCGTCATTTCTGCTCTGCGGGAATATGACGCAGACATGCTCTTCGTCGAAAACCGCCTCACCCGCGACGTTCTTCTTGATTCGCTTGAAAACACGGTCGCCGCCGCTTCCTTTCCTTATTATGAGGAACCGCTCCTCCCTTCCACCGGCGTTCAGTCGGAGCTTCCCATCCTTCTGGCAGAATATACTTTTGAAAGCAGGCAGGATGTTGTCGATTATCTTGAAATACTCACAGGGATCCCCGCGTATTTTGACAGCATCTGCACCTATGAGGCAGAAAAACAGGCTCGCGGTCTCTTTATGTCTGATTTTTCTGCTGAAGCGATTATCGCCCAGTATGAAGCATTTGCCGCCTCAGCGGAGGAAAATTATTTAATCTATACGTTTGAAGAAAAGATAGAAAGTCTGACGGATCTGACCGTCGCAGACCGGGCCGCCTTCAATCAGCAGAATCAGGCAATCGTGACAGAGAAAGTGCTTCCCGCTTTTTTGCAGATCGCGGATACGCTGCGGGAGCTGAACAACGGTAACGCATCCACGAGCAGTACCGCCGCCGGGAAGGACAGCTATGGCCTGTGCGAGCTTCCCCTTGGCAGCGAATACTACGCTTTTCTCGTCAGGCAGGCCACCGGCAGCTCTGACGGCATCGCAGCTCTGCAAAACCGGGTGGAAGAGCAGCGCGCCGCCGACCTTCTCGCAATCGCAGCGCTTCTGGAAGAATACCCGTTGCTGGAGACAGATTCCCTGTCCGCCGCGGCGCCCTGTGAGACGCCGGAAGAAATGCTGGAATTACTGAAAAATGCGATCCGGGCGGACTTCCCTTCCGTGGACAACTGCAGCTATACCGTCAAATATGTGGACGCCGCGATGGAGGATTTCCTCGCCCCGGCTTTCTATCTGACCGCTCCTCTGGACGATTATACACAGAACTCCATTTACATCAACAGCGGCAACGGATACACCGGCATTCGGCTCTTTACGACACTGGCCCACGAGGGATATCCGGGGCACCTGTATCAGAACGCCTTCTTTTGCAGCACCGATCCCGCACCCGTCCGGGCGCTGCTCGGACCGGCCGGATACTCCGAGGGATGGGCGACCTATGTGGAAATGCTCTCCTATCACTATGCCGGTCTTCCGGACGAAACTGCGGAATTTCTGGCGCTGGAACAGTCCGTCATCCTGAGCCTCTACGCCACGGCGAATTTCGGCATCCATGCGGACGGCTGGTCCTTTGCGGAAACACTGGATTTTTTCTCGGATTACGGATTTTCCGACGAAGAGACGATACGGGAAATTTTTGAATTGATCGCGGGAGAACCCGCCCACTATCTGAAGTATTATATCGGATACATAGAATTTCTGAGCTTAAAAGAATATGCCCGGGAGATCGGCGGTACGGATTACTCCGATCTCGCCTTCCACCGGGCGGTGCTGGAAATGGGACCTGCGCCCTTCACAGTGCTGCGGGAATATCTGCCCGCATATTTTCTCGAATAAAATACCACATTCCGGTTGCAGCGAAAAATTTTCTCACCCCGGTCACACCATATACTTCCTCTCCAGCCGCCGCACGACAATAAGAAACATCGGTACGACCACACAGACCGCGAACGCCCATGCCAGCGGGCTTGTATAGCAGACGGCATGATACCCTGTCAACGGAATAAAAACCAGCGCCATCAATCCCCGCGCCACGAGCTCACTGCAGCCGGCCAGCATGGCAGCGGCACTGTAACCGAGGCCCTGGATCGCCATCCGCGTGCAGTTTAAAATGGCGAGAAGCCAGAAGAAAATCCCTGATACGGTGAGCAGCTGCTGCACATACCCCAGCACCTCTGTCTCAGCGGCTGAGACAAAGAGCAGTGCAATCTTCGAGCCGGCAAAAATCAGAACCAGTCCGATCCCTGCGCTATAGATAAGGGCAATCCCCACGCTGCAGAGCACGCCCTGACGAATCCGCTTGAACTGCCGCGCGCCGAGATTCTGCCCGCCGAATGTGGATCCCGCCGTGGCAAACGCGTCAAAGGGACACATGGCGAGCTGCTGCACCTTGAGCGCCGATGTGTAAGCGGACACATAGACGGTTCCCAGCGTATTAACCGCGTTCTGCAGAATGATACTCCCGATCGCGGTGATGGAAAACTGCAGACCCATGGGAACACCCATTTTGACCAGCGTTCCGATGTAACCCGCGCGAAACGTCCTCTCCTCCCGGTCGCACTTCAGGATATCATATTGTTTTATCATAAAGATCAGACACAGAATGCCGCTGACCGCCTGTGCTGCGATCGTCGCGATCGCCGCCCCGGCCACGCCCATCTGAAAGAATATAATAAACGTCAGATCCAATACGATATTCAGCACCGTAGAAAGCACCAGAAAATAAAACGGTGTTTTCGAATCCCCGAGTGCGCGGATGATCGAAGCCGTCGCATTGTACAGTATCGTAAACGGCAGCCCCAGGAAAATTATAAAAAGATAGCTGTACGACTGATCGAAAATATCCGTCGGCGTACTCATCCATGTCAGGATATCATCGCACAGGAGACAGGTAGCCACCGTCAGACCCGCCGCGATAATCAGACACAGATATACCGCATTCATCACATATTTTCGCATCTCCGAATAATCTTTTGCTCCGAAGCGCTGCGCCACCGGCACGCCGATTCCGGTACATGTCCCGGCACAAAATCCTATGATCAGAAACATGATCGAATTGGTCGCGCCCACCGCCGTCAGCGATAAAAGCCCCAGATAGCGCCCTACAATGATCGTGTCGACCAGATTATACAGCTGCTGGAACAGGTTTCCGAAAACCAACGGCACGGAAAACTGCCAGATCAGACGCAGCGGATTGCCTGTCGTCATATCCTTTGTCATAAGAAACTCCCTCTGTCAACAGTCAAAAATGATATTTCTACTATAGGGAAGTAGGAAAAACAATTTCAACGGGGACAATAAAAGTCCCCTTATGAAATGTTTTTCGTACTCCCACACATATTTCTTAGAAGGCATTACAATCCGTCAGTTGCGCTGACACAACTGTTGATAGATGTCCCGCTTCCCGACGCCGCGGTCTCTCGCGACCTGCTTCATGGCCTCCTTGCGGTCCATCCCGCCATCCGTGTAGTATGCCATGTGCTCTTCGACGCTCATACTCTTCCAGCTCTCGCGCTCTCTGCGGGCAATCTCTGCCCGGTCGCGCCCCTCGATCACGATGACGCATTCTCCCCGCACACCGTTCTGTTCATAGTAGGAAACAGCCTCGGAAAATGTCGTCCGGAACACGGTCTCATACTTCTTTGTCAACTCCCGGCAAACCGATATTCTACGCTCTCCCAGCGCAGATTGCAAGTCTTTTAATGTAGAAATCAGATGATGCGGCGCCTCATAGACGATCAGTGTGCGCGTGTCGTCGCGCAGCTCATCCAGAATCGCCGCCCGTTCCTTTTTCTCCCGCGGCAGAAAAGCCTCAAAGGAAAACCGCCGCGCAGGCAGGCCGGACAAAGTCAGCGCCGTGACGCAGGCTGCGGCTCCCGGAAGGGAGGTCACCTCGATTCCCTCCTCATAGCAGATGCGCACCAGATCCTCCCCCGGATCCGAGATCGCGGGCGTCCCCGCATCCGTGATGAGAGCGACGTTCTGCCCGTCCCGCATCTTTTCTACCAGAGAATAGGCTTTTTCGATCTTATTGTATTCGTGATAACTGGTCAGCGGAGTCTTAATCTCAAAATGATTTAACAGCTTGATGGAATTTCTTGTGTCCTCCGCCGCGATCAGGTCCACTTCCTTCAGGACGCGCAGAGCCCGCAGCGTGATATCCTCCAGATTCCCGATCGGCGTCGCACACAGATAAAGTTTGCCGGCCATCCCTGTCTCCTCCCTCAGTTCCCATAAATCTCATAAATCTCATCCGTATACTCTCCCGGCGCTTTGTACACGACCAGCGGCCGTTCCACCGTCATCCGCGGCCGCGCACCGGAGATTCCCTCGATCAGGACCATGTTCGGCTCCCGATCCGCATATGGATACACAAGCCGCATCCGCTTCGGCTCCAGCCGGTACCGCACCATGAGGGAAATGATCTCCGCCAGCCGGAAAGGCCGGTGCACCATAAAAAACCGCCCGCCCGGCTTCAGCACCTTTGCGCTCTCCCGAAGGACATCCTCCAGACTGCACAGAACCTCATGCCGGGCGATCGTCTTTGCATCGTCCTGATTCCGAATCCCGTGGCTGTCCGTCATATACGGCGGATTCGCTGTGACCGCATCAAAAGAAGACGCCCCGAAAATACCCGAGGCATCTTTTATATCTCCTTCCACAATGTCAATCCTGTCCTCCAGATGATTGAGCGCCACGCTTCGTCTGGCCAGATCAACACTGTAGGGCTGTATCTCCAACCCGGTAAAATGCCGACCGTCTGTCTTCGCCTCCAGAAGCAAGGGCAAAATCCCGTTCCCGCAGCCCAGATCCAGACAGTCTGCCCCGCGCTCGATTCTGGCAAAGCCGGACAAAAGCACCGCATCCATACCGAAACAGAACCCCTGCGAATTCTGGATGATCCGGTAGCCCTTCCGCTGAAGGTCGTCCACGCGCTCACCCGGCAACAGATCAATCGTCATCTAACTTCGATTTGCCTCCCTTATCCTCCAGAGAAGAAAGCTGCTTCATCTCCTCCTTGCTGACACGATCCCGTTTGCGCCGCCCCTTAAACTTCAGCTGGCTGACATGATACTCCCGGCTTTCCTTTTCCTCTCCGGTATCCACAACTACCTTCACCGTCTGGCGGATCACATTGACGCCGCTCACCTCGCCCTTCAATCCATCGTCTGTCGTCACCCGGTCTCCCGTCCGCGGAAGCCGACTGTTTAAATACTCATAGGTCTCCTGCTCATTTTTCAGGCAGCACATCAGACGTCCGCAGACTCCGGATATCTTCGTCGGATTCAGTGACAGGTTCTGCTCCTTCGCCATCTTAATCGAAACAGGCGCGAAATCCGACAGGAAGGTGTGGCAGCACAGCGGCCGCCCGCAGATACCAACGCCGCCCAGAATCTTGGTCTCATCCCGGACACCGATCTGGCGCAGCTCAATCCGGGTGCGAAAAACGCCCGCCAGATCTTTGACCAGATCACGGAAATCAATCCGTCCGTCCGCGGTAAAGTAAAACAGCAGCTTGTTGTTGTCAAACGTGTATTCTGCCTGTACCAGCTTCATGGCCAAACCGTGTTTTGCAATCTTTTCCTTGCAAATATCATATGCCTCGCGCTCCCGCTCCCGGTTGCGCGCCTCCCGGCGGTCATCCTCCGGCGTAGCCATGCGGATCACCGCTTTCAGCGGTTTTGAAATCTCGTCATCCGGAATGCCCTTCGGGGGCAGAATCACCGTGCCGTACTCAATGCCCCGCGCGGTCTCCACAATCACATGGCTCCCCCTCTCAATGGGCAGATCCTTCGGATCGAAGTAATATATTTTGCCCGCCTGACGAAAGCGGACTCCGACAATTGTTATCATATGATGTTCTCCTTTATGTCTAAAAGCAGCAGCTCCATCGTCAGCGACAGATTCACATTGGCTCCGATGCGCCGCCCCGCCGTCTCGACGGACTGCAGAATCCGGTTCAGGCCGCGGTAGGAAATCCGGTCGGCAATCTCCTGAATCAGGAATGCCTGCTCCTTAAAAATCAGATCTTCCCCGGCAGCCGTCGACTTATATAATAACACATCACGGAACAAAAGCAAAATCAAATCCAGAAAAACCGGTATGTTTTCCCTGTTCTCCGTGAGAAACCGCAGCTCGCCCGTCAGATCACTGACCGTCAGCTCCCTGACCCTGCGCACGAGCCGGAGCGTATAATCCTTGATCTCGTTAAACTGTTCCGACGACGCCAAAAGCCTGGCCTGTCCGACATTTCCCTGCGCAAAGGCAATACTGATATCCGCCTGATAGTCCGGCACACGGCAGCGCTGCATCAGAAACGCGCGGATCTGTTCATCCGTCGCCGCCTTCAGCCCGAGCCTGACGCAGCGGGAGCGGATCGTCGGGAGAAACGCATCCGCATTCGTCGTCAGCAGGAGGATCACCGCATAGGCGGGCGGCTCCTCCAGCGTCTTTAAGAGTGCGTTCTGCGCCTGCACATTCATCGTCTCCGCTTCGTCGATAATATAAACCTTGTACCGGCTGCTGTACGGCTTCACGCAGATATCCGCGTTGACCTGCTCCCGGATGTCGTCCACCGAAATGCCGGTTTTTACATGAGTCACATAGATGATATCCGGCTGATTTTTCCCCAGTGTCTGCACGCAGGACCGGCACTCCATACAGGGCTCCGTCGCGGCGGCACGGGCCCGGGCCGCCGGTGAGACGCCGAAATCCGTCTCCTCCGGAAGCGAAAAAAGCGTGACCTGCTCCGCAGCTTCCTCCGCACCGGAACACACCCTCTGCACCGTCTCGCACTGCAGCGTCATGGCAAACGCTTCCGCAAGCATCCGTTTCCCCGCATGCTCCGGCCCGTCCAGAATATAGGCATGCGACACCTTGTCCATCGCAATGGCATTTTTGAAATGTGCTATGATCTGCTCGTGACCGATAATGTCCTGAAAGCCTGCCATGCCGTCACTCCCTCACCTGCCGGATATACGCCGCGACATCCGCGACAATCTGTTCCTTCTCCCGATTCTCAAACGTCCGCGTAATGCCTGCCTTTTTCAGATTTTCCTCTGAAAAATCCCTGTCGTCCGCCAGAAAGCGCCGGCACATCTCCGCGTACTTCGGCTCCTCCTGTTTGCGCTCCCGTTTGAGAGCCCGCGCCAGGCGCTCCCCGTCATCCACCCAGACGTAGATGGGGCATACCGCCTCCGCGCCGAAATAATCCCTAATCTGTCCGTAAGCCTCCGGCGTCCCGATCATCAGATAATCCTGCTTTGACAGATCGATCTGCCCGTCGTCCGCGGTAAAATACTTCCAGATACCGTGAACGGTGTCATAGGAGCGCATCTCGATCACCTTCCCGGCGCGCTCCATCTCCTGCGCTTCATCGTCCGTGCAGAAAAAATATGTCAGTCCCTCGACCTCCCCCACGCGGATGGGGCGCGTCGTATATAATACGATATGCTTTAAATGCAGATCTTCCATCGCCAGCAGACTTTTGTATATAAAATCCTTGCCGGAAGCACTCTTACCCATAAGACAGAAAATTTTTCCCATATGATTTCCTCCTTATGCCCGCTTCTTAATAGTATAGCTTCTTTTTAAATACCTGTAAAGCAAACGGCTCACATCTGATTCTTCCGGAAAAACATCACAAAGTAAACCGGCAGATAAATAACCTTCCCCTTCACCTCAATTTCCCGCGCGTTCGACAGCACATATGCCTTCTTAACATGATAATCCTCATTCCTAACAAACGTATTCAGCGCACTGTGAACTGTATAATCCTTTCCGGATTTTACTTCAATCGGAACCGCGGAAAGACTGTCATAGTCGTCAATCAGATAATCCACCTCTCCCTTACTGCGGTTGTCATAATAAAACAGTTGATAGCCGTGTGCAATCAATTCGCTGGCCACCACACTATCATAAAC
>JAJQBV010000038.1 GCA_021203115.1 Clostridiales bacterium
GCCATATGAGTCATCCGCTCCGGGCGACCCGGGCATAACAGACTGATTGCCATCCGGCAGGAAAAGCCAAAAGAACACAGTCCCTGTACAAATGGCCGCGGAAAGCCTCCCGCTTTGGCCACTTCCGGGTCAATATGCGTCAGATTCGTATCCCCGGTCAGCCTATACAGCACATTCTGTGTCGGAGTAATGTAATCTTCCAGAGAACAATCCGGTTTCCGATCCGGAATCGTTATCGCGCTGGGAGGCATCGGTTTTCCGCCAAACCCTCCAGCCTCATGAAAAAATGTAGAGGAATAATTCGTACAGACCAGATTACCCGCCTCATCCCTTACATCTAACCGAGTCTTAATGACAGCTCCTTTCCCTTCTCCTCTATCATACACATCTGTGATAATATCCTGATACTGAAATGTCCCCTTAATCGCATCAATAGGGCGGTACATAAAGAGTTCATGATCCATGTTCAAAAACTGACGCTTCGGTTTGATGATATCCATTGCCAGCATAGACGCAGGCCACGGCATCCACTGGCGCGGGTATACATTCTGTGTCCCCCAGTATGGGATTGTGCCATAAGACGGAATCGCCTTTATATTCTTTTCATATGTATAAATTAAATCCTCCTGATGTACGCCCACAGCAAGTGCATAGAGGGCAATGTCTCTCCAGTTATATTCCATATATCTGGATTCTGTCCTCTTCCCAACCAGCACTTCTTCCAAATTAATTCTTGCCATTTTATCCACCCTCACCTGTTCCGGAAAACTGCTTTGCGCTTCTCTAGGAAAGCTGTCATTCCCTCTCTCGCATCGTCAGTGGCAAATGTCAGTGCCGCCATATCCTTTTCCATCTCCAATGCATGGTGGAAATCCATATTGATTCCCTGATTGATTGCTGACTTTGCGTATTTCACCGCCTGCGGAGCTTTATTCAATATGACTTTCATCATATCCATTGCTGTGGGAATAAGCTGCCCCGGTTCCACTACCGCATTGACAAGCCCAATTGTCTTTGCTTCCTTAGGCGAGACCTGCCTTGCACTAAAGATAATTTCTTTTGCCATGCCAGCGCCCACCAGCCGCGTCAGCCGCTGTGTTCCTCCAAAACACGGTATCAGGCCAAGGTTAACCTCCGGCTGGCTAAAAGAAGCCATTTTGGAGGCAATGCGAATATCGCAACTCAGAGCCAACTCACATCCGCCTCCAAAAGCATATCCGTTAACTGCAGCGATAACCGGTTTTTCCAGATTTTCAATTCTGTCAAACACAGATTGGGCATACTCGGACCATTTTCTTCCTTCTTCCGCACCATAATTTCTCATCTGGCTGACATCCGCGCCAGCCGCAAAAGCCCGCCCTGCGCCTGTGATAATCAGACCTCCTATGTCATCTGTCCCCGAAATGAAGTCCATGACATAAGTCAGCTCACGGAGCATTGCCTGATTGATCGCATTTAATGCACCTGGCCTGTTCAGCGTGACAAGTGCAATTCGTTCCGTCGCCTGCAACTTTACGTTCTCCATGCTGTCACATATCATTTCCTGTGTCATAACTCATATCCTCTTTTGCCCTGCTGATCTATTTGAAAATATCTTTGCTGATAATCAGCCTCTGAATCTCATTCGTTCCCTCATAAATCTGCATGATCTTCGCATCGCGGAACATCCTCTCTATATTCTGCTCCCGCATATATCCGGCTCCACCCATATTCTGGATACACTCGGTTGTCACTTTCATCGCCAGATTTGTACACACAAGTTTCGCTTTAGAAGACGAAACCGCAAAATCCATCTCGTTCTGCTGTTCCCATACTCCCTTGTAAAGCAACAGGCGAGCCATATCGATTTCTGTTCTTAAATCTGCCATTTTAAATGCCAGATATTGGTTTTTATAAATAGGCTTTCCAAACTGCTCTCTTTCAATCATATGAGCTTTTGCTATTTCATAAGCCGCCTCCGCAAGTGCAAGACCCTGTGCAGCCACGCCCAGACGCCCTGCATTTAATGCCGTCAGCGCATAGCGGTATCCTTTTCCCTCGCTTCCCAGCATGCGGTCTGCCGGAATCACACAGTCTTCGAATATAATCTCTGCAACCTTTGCGCTTCGTATTCCGCACTTATTTTCAACATGTCCGATCCTTATACCAGATGTCGTTTTCAGGTCAACCAGAAAAGCACTTAATCCTTTGGACCCTTTCTCAGGACTTGTGTTGGCGATAAGCATGCAGTAATCCGCCACAGCGCTATTCGTGATATATTTCTTTTTTCCATTGATAATAAAAGTATCTCCCTCACGTATCGCAGTGGTTTTTGCCGCTCCCGCATCTGAACCTGCGTTTTCTTCTGTCAGCGCAAAGCACCCCAGCGCATCCCCTTGGAAAAGCCGCGGCATGCAGTGTTTTTTTGTTCTTCGGTTCCAAAAAGCATAATGCCTGTTGTAAATGTAGATGAGATTGCATATGCGATACCAAATGCAGAATCCACCTTGCAAAGTTCTTCTACTGTAAGAATAAAGGAAAGGTAATCCTCGCCCTGTCCGCCGTACTCCTTCGGAAACTGAATGCCAATCAGTCCTGCTGCCCCCAGTTTCTTCAGGATATCCATGGGAAATTCTTCTGTCATATCCCTTTCTTGTGCTCCCGGAGCCAGTTCTCTCTTTGCAAACTCGCTGGCTCTCTTCTTATACTGTAACTGTTTTTCTGTTAAAGAAAAATCCATCATATTCTTTTGTCTCCTTTCTGAAATGGCAACGAGGATGGCTTCAGCATTTCAGAAACCATCCCCGCTGTTTTATAAAAATATAAAGAGAAGGTTGTATCACCCCGTTATGACTGTCTATCCTCTGGGATATAATCCGGTAAGCTCGTCCGTCATGTTCAGCATAATATTCTTTTGCTGTGTATAATGGGTAAGCACCACCTTATGGGATTCCCTACCGATACCCGACTTTTTATATCCGCCAAAGGGTGCTCCCGCAGGGATTTGATTGTAGGCATTAATCCACATTCTGCCAGTTTCAACTGCCCTTGATACACGGATCGCGCGGTTGATATCCTTTGTCCAGACAGCTCCTCCCAGGCCATATTCTGACTCATTCGCCATTGCAATTACTTCATCCTCATCCTTAAATTTCATCACAACAACAACCGGTCCAAATATTTCTTCCTGTGCAATGCGCATATCATTTCTCACATTGGCAATGATTGTCGGGCGCATAAATGAACCCTTATCACATCCATTTTCTCTGTAACGTGGATCTGTGCTCCCTCTTCCTTTGCAAGTTCAATATATCCCAATATTTTTTCCAGCTGCTTTTCATTGATCTGTGTGCCCATCTGAGTTTCCGGATCCATCGGGTCGCCTACTTTGATATTATTAAACGCCCGGACAGCCTCTTCGATAAACTTATCATAAATGCTCTCCTGAACAAACACACGGGAACCGGCGCAACAAGCCTGTCCCTGGTTAAACAGAATCCCCAATTGAAAATAATCGAGGGCGAGATCCCATGGACAATCTTCAAAATAAATATTCGCACTCTTTCCGCCAAGTTCCAATGTAGCCGGAATCAGTTTGTCCGCCGCTGCGCGGCTGACACTCAGGCCAATCTCCGTTGATCCGGTAAACGCCAGCTTTCGGAAGCCATTATGATCCAGCATATACTGCCCCGCCTTTGATCCGGCACCTGTAATGATATTCACGACACCTGGCGGAAGAACATCGCCGATCAGCTCCATGAGGACATTAACGCTCAACGGTGTAGCGCTGGAAGATTTGAAAACAACACAGCAACCCGCAGCCAGCGCCGGTGCCAGCTTCCATGCCGCCATCATCAGCGGAAAATTCCATGGTACAATCTGTCCTACGACACCAATAGGCTCTCTGAGTATCATACTCAGGAATTTTTCCTCCAGAATATTGGCGCTCCCCTCCTCCGTGCGGATGGCGCCTGCAAAATAACGGAAATGATCCGATGACAGCACCGTATCTGTTGCCATTGCTTCCCGTATCGGCTTTCCGTTGTCCATCACTTCTATCGTGGCCAACAGTTCTCTGTTCTCATCAATAATATCCGCAATCTGCAGAAGGATCTCCGCACGCTTCGCCGGAAGTACATTCTTCCACGCCGGAAACGCAGCCCATGCAGCTTTTACAGCCTCATCTACATCCTCCCTTGTCGCCTCTGCACAATAGGCCAGATGTTCTCCTGTAGCAGGATTTGTCGTTTCAAATACCGCTCCGTCCGAAGCGTCTTTCCATTGTCCATTTATATACAGACCATATTTTTCTTTCAGCATTACAGTTGAAGACATATTCTTTTAAACCCCCTGTTTTTTTATTTATGTTCATTTTATGTTATGATATGTAACGGCGTAAAGGCCGAATGCAGAATAAAATTTATTCCCAAAGAGAATATTTTATTCTCCTAAGCATTGATAATTTTTTCGCATACCCGCTGAAGTTCTTTGCGGATTTCTATACTCTGCGGACAGACCCTTTCACACCGACCGCATTGAATACACGCGCTCGCCCGCTGTCTTCCTGTCCCACTTGTATGAAGAAATTCCAGTGCCTTGGCATATGCCAGGTTATGATACTGACTTAAATTATTCAAGGCGGTAAATGATCCCGCAATGCTTATATTCTGCGGGCACTCATTAACACAGTACAGACATGACGTGCATGGAATCAATGAAATCTTGTTGAATTCCTCCTGTGCTTTAAGGATGACTTTATGCTCGTTTTCACTCAGCGGGCAAAATGCATCTATATAGGAAATATTATCCTTCACCTGTTCCAATGTGCTCATGCCTGACAGCACAAGCATAACTCCGTCCAGACCCGCAGCAAAACGAATTGCCCATGAAGCATACGATACATCCGGATTTGTTTCTCTTAAAATATTCTCTACAGATTTCGGCGGAGAAGACAATAATCCGCCTTTTACAGGCTCCATAACAATAATCGGGACTCCATGCCTGTGAGCCACCTCATAACAGGCTCTCGATTGTACAGATATGTTCTCCCAGTCCGCATAATTAATCTGTAATTGTACAAATTCCATTTCCGGATGGTCATTCAGTATTTTCTCTAATTGTTCTGCGGAGGAGTGGAAAGAGAAACCGGCGTGTTTGATCAGCCCCTTCCGCTTTTGCTCCTGTACCCAGTCCCAAACATTCAGATTGTCACAGACCTCAGTTCTGTCCTCTCCCAGATTATGCAGAAGATAGAAATCAAAATACCCTGCTCCAGTCCTCGTTAGCGATTGCTGCAGCTGGTGTTCAACTTCCTCAATATTCTGACAGACTTCATGCACCCCATGCCATGGCGAGTATTTCGTCGCCAACTGAAACTTCTCTCTTGGATATCGTTCAATCAACGCTTTTCTGAGCGTTTCCTCACTGTTGCTGTACACATATGCCGTATCAAAATAGGAGAACCCCGCGTCCATATACATGTCGATCAATGGCTTGGTCTGTTCAGGATCAAAAAGGCCCTTCGCATCTCTTGGAAGACGCATGCCCCCGAATCCCAGTTTTTTACCTGAATATATCATTCTTTACATCCCCCCATTTCTTTTCGCTGATGCATATACAAGAATGGCAGCTATCCTAACGCCAAAGTTGCCATTCTTGTCAACCATGTTCATTCGTTTTATAATCCCTCGACAAGACCCTGCGGCATCATCGCATCCCCACGGCGTCCCATCCTCTCCATGCCGTAACGATACCAGCCATAACATTCCACCAAAGTGTGCTCGCGATGAATGTCGAGACTTTCCTCATCCACTGCTGCCGGATAAAAGATTCCCCAGATCATGTCAACGCCGCCGTCTTCGGCATCGCGAAACTCATGATGTACGCCGCCCATCATCCTGTTAGTGCGGTCATAAATCTTTCCCACAATTCTCTTCGGATATTCCTCATGACGCGCCGCGCCAGCGTACTCGTTCATGAAATCATCACTGAACCTTACCAGCATATCAGAAGGCATTCCCGCTGCAAACTCAATTACATTATTGGTCCACTCTGTCTCGCCCTCGATCAAATGGGACATATAGCACATATGATCCGGCGTAGCGCCAAGCATCTTCCTGGGGTTCTTTACGGCATCATAGAAATTATCCAGATACTCGTCCATCGTCATATCATCAATATGAATCCGCACATCAATGGATTTCCACTCTCCATTTGACTTCGCAATCAAATCCTGAATAAAATCATCGGTAGCATCCAGCTGCTCCTTCGTGAAGATTTCATCCGGTTTGCAGTTTTTGCTCTTCAAAAGATCAAGAGCAATACGAGCCTGTTTCAGCTCAATAAGCTGAACATGGGTTTCGTCATAAGTTTTTCCTCCGTAGGTTGCTGTAAACATTATCTTTTCCTCCTTGAATATGATTTTTAATTCCATGTTGGAATTGTTGTGAATATTTTATAACGCATATAAATCCTGTGTAAATGACAATTATCGAATCGAAACTATTATGTTTCAGAATAATCATCTACCCCTTAATCGTTCTATCCATTTCTCCTGGTAAAATGAAGCATCGCGACATCCCCGTTGGCTTTCGCGTCTACCAGCTTATAGTCCAAAACATTTCCCGACACGGTCTCTAGTACGCCGCCCCCGCCGATCACAACCGGAAACAGGTTAAAATAAAGATCATCTGCCAGCCCTGCCTCCAAGAAAGAATTAAATGTCATCGCCCCGCCTATGACACAGGCTGTCTCAAATCCTTTGCCCGATAGATAAGCAGCTGCTTCCATAGCGCTTTTCGCCGTATAGACATCTCCTTCCACCTCTTCTGGATTCAGTACCACTACCTCAAGCTGCGCCAGGATATCTTTCAGTGGCTGGGCAAACAACTGATAGGTCGTAAGCCCCATCACCACATTCCCACATTCCAACGCCTTTATATGGCCCATGCCGGAGATTTCCTCCGGAGCCTCATAGGCATTTGCCTGTGCCAAAAGGATGAGTTCTCCGTTTGCCGCCAAATTCGCCACTAATTCTACTTTCATCTTAAATCCTCCGCCTTTCATATTCTTTATAGATTTCTAATCTCATGGTTCTCGAACTAAATTACGCCACGCACTGAACATGCAGACATGCCCTTCCCCCTTGTGGTTTTTATCCTAGCACAGGAAATTACATCCTGAAAGAGCAAACGCAGAATAGGAAATATTCCGAGAAAGAATGATAGCAAAAAAACAACCGTTGAATTTCCAGCGCAGACAGGAATGTCTGTACAGAAAACTCAACGGCTGTTTTAGCATGAAATCAGATTCGAAAAAAGTTTACACAAGCTCCAGCACAACCATCATTGCAGCGTCGCCCTTCCGCGGCCCGATCTTGATGATCCGCGTATAACCGCCCTTGCGATTCTTATACTTCGGTGCGATCTCGGTAAAGAGCTTGTCGACCATATCGACCTTCTTGCGATCCTTCTTTTTCTCGCCCGTCTCTACCACCGGATACAGCAGCTTCAGTATCTGTCTTCTCGCATGCAGTCTGGAAGGAAGATCCTTCTTGATTGTCTTGTCTACCTCATCGTAAACGGTAACCTTTTTCCCGTCCACAACCTCTTTCACTCTCTTGCCGTCCTTATCCTTGCGGGCAACCTTTGCCTTTACGGTGACTTCCTCGTAGTTATCCGCCTCTTTGACAGCCAGAGCGATCATCTTGTCCGCGAACTTGCGAACTTCCTTTGCCTTTGCCTCTGTCGTAACGATCTTTCCGTGATACAGCAAAGATGTTACCTGGCTTCTGATCAGGGATTTTCTCTGGTTAGATGTTCTTCCTAATTTGCGATATTTCGCCATAATATAAGTCCTCCACTCTGTGAATGAACCGGACAGCGCTCTTCGGGCTTACCTGTCCTTCCGCATTGTTACAAAAAATACTCTCTTATTCTTCACTTTGGTTTAGCTGCAGTCCAAGCTCTTTCAGCTTCGCCAGCACTTCCTCCAGAGACTTCCGTCCCAGATTACGAACCTTCATCATATCTTCCGGCGTGCGATTCGTCAGCTCCTCGACCGTATTGATTCCGGCCCTCTTCAGGCAGTTGTAAGAACGAACGGAAAGCTCAAGCTCATCGATGCTCATCTCCAGAACCTTTTCCTTCGCGTTGTCCTCTTTCTCGATCATAACCTCCGCCGTTCTGGCGTTCTCGGAAAGATCGATAAAGAGACTCAGATGCTCACTCAGAACCTTTGCCGCAAGGCTGACCGCCTCATCCGGCTTCAGTGTTCCGTTGGTGTACACATCCAATGTCAGCTTGTCATAGTCCGTAATCTGTCCGACACGCGTATTCTCCACAGAGAGATTGACGCGCTCTACCGGTGTATAGATGGAATCCACCGCGATAATACCGATCGGCGTGTCCTCGTTCTTATTCTTCTCGGAACTGACATAGCCGCGGCCCTTCGTGATCGTGAGCTCCATATAGAGTCTGGAATCGGCTCCTCCGTTCAAATGGGCAATCACAAGATCCGGGTTCATGACCTGAATGTCGGAATCCACCTGAATATCCGCCGCGGTCACAACGCCCTCGCCCTCAAACTCGATGTAAGCAACCTTTGCCTCGTTTGTTGAGCTGGTATTTTTCAACGCCAGGCTCTTGATGTTCATGATGATCTCTGTCACATCTTCCTTAACTCCGGGGATGGAAGAAAACTCGTGTAAAACGCCGTCGATCTTAACCTGACTGACTGCTGCGCCGGGCAGGGAAGAAAGCATAATTCTTCTCAAAGAGTTGCCAAGTGTGGTACCATATCCTCTTTCGAGCGGCTCTACGACAAACTTGCCGTATTTTTTATCTTCTGAAAGTTCAGCAATCTCAATATTGGGTTTTTCAAAATCGAACACTCCACAATCCTCCTTTTTAATGTGCCCCACTTACATCGTTTATTTCGAATACAACTCGACGATCAGCATCTCATCTACCGGCACGTCGATCATCTCTCTGGTCGGCAGCTCTTTGACAGCGCCGCTTAAATTCTCCTGATCGACATCCAGCCACTCCGGAACCAGACGTCCTGCGGTCGCCTCCAGAATCTCCTTATAGCGCGGAGAACTCTTGGACTTCTCACGGATCTCGATGGTGTCGCCGGCTTTTACCAGATAGGAGGGAATGTTTACGCACTTTCCGTTGACCAGCACATGTTTGTGATCGACGATCTGTCTCGCCTCTCTTCTGGTTCTCGCCAGACCGAGACGGAAAATGACATTGTCCAGTCTGCACTCCAGCATCACAATCAGATTCTCACCGGTCATGCCCTTCATCCGGTCTGCCTTCTTATAGTAGTTGTGGAAAGGCTTCTCCAGAACGCCATAGATGAACTTTGCCTTCTGCTTTTCTCTCAGCTGCAGTCCATACTCGGACACTTTGCGGTTTGATCTCTTTAACTGTCTCTTTGATTTCTTATCAATTCCTAAGTATGTCGGCTCTAATCCGAGCGATCTGCATCTCTTAAGAACGGGTACTCTGTTTACTGCCATATTCGGTCAACCTCCTGATTAAACTCTTCTGCGTTTGGGCGGACGGCAGCCGTTGTGCGGCACCGGCGTGACATCTGTGATACTGGTTACCTCAAGACCCGCCGCTGAGAGCGCACGGATCGCCGCCTCTCTTCCCGAACCCGGTCCCTTCACGAAAACATCCACTGTCTTTAAGCCGTAGACAAGAGCTGCCTTCGTCGCGGTCTCTGCCGCCATCTGCGCAGCATAGGGAGTAGATTTCCTTGAACCTCTGAAGCCAAGGCCGCCGGCACTTGCCCATGATAAGGCATTGCCCTGAGCGTCAGTCAACGTCACGATGGTGTTGTTGAAAGAAGCCTGAATATGTGCCTGTCCGCGTTCAACGTTTTTCTTTACACGCTTTTTCGTTACTTTCTTTGCAACTTTTTTAGCCATAATTAAACTAACCTACTTTCTGCATTCATTATTTCTTTTTGCCTGCTACTGTCTTCTTCGGACCTTTTCTGGTTCTTGCGTTTGTCTTGGTCTTCTGACCGCGAACCGGAAGTCCCTTTCTGTGGCGGATACCGCGATAGCATCCGATCTCCTGGAGACGCTTGATATTCATGGCGGTGTCTCTTCTCAGATCACCTTCCACCATGATGCCCTCCGTCTCGATGGCCTCGCTGATGGCCTTGACCTCATCATCGGTCAGATCCTTGCAGCGGGTATCCGGATTGACATTCGCCGCAGTGAGCAGACGGCGGGAAGTGGCAACGCCGATGCCGTAAATATAAGTCAATCCAATCTCTACACGTTTTTCTCTTGGTAAATCTACACCTGCGATACGAGCCATGTGTGTTTACACCTCCATAATGATTGTCTGGACCAGAGGTCCGTTCTTGATTTTCCGCAGCGCTTCAATCCTGTCAGTGAACAATGAATTCAGAGGGGAATTCACTGCAGCCGCACACATCGAAGATCACGGGCCCGCTGCCGCCCTTTTTGATTCAAACAGATCCTGTTCCAAATCGGTGCTCTGTGGCAGAGTCATCCGGGGAGGAACGGATTATGCAGTAAATGCGCACCTGCGGCAGCCCTGCCGCGATGCTCCAACCTGCTCTCATCATCTATGCACAGTTTCTTCTATATAATAAGAGAAAACTGTGACAACATGATAATTAACCCTGTCTCTGTTTGTGTTTCGGGTTCTCGCAAATGATCATAACCCGACCCTTACGCTTGATTACCTTGCACTTCTCGCACATCGGTTTAACGGATGCTCTTACTTTCACAGCAAACCCTCCTTTCATAGTAATCGCGCTGTCAATATAGTTGCTTTATAGCATAAAACCTTTGAATTACCGGTTTTTTGCTCGACTTTAAACGCTCCTGATTTTCAGAGCGCCGATATTTATTATAGCATGGCACATAAGCCAATGCAAACATTTTTTCAATTATTTTAAAAAAATCTGCCCGGGAGTTTGACAGTTGCATAGAGTAAAAATCAGTCGCAGGCCGCATAAAACCTG
>JAJQBV010000016.1 GCA_021203115.1 Clostridiales bacterium
ACCAGATTTCCTATTATTCACAGGAATAGGCGGATTACATGATGCAGTATGATGATGTGCAGTAGACCGGATCTGCCGCGGCTGCGGAGCAGGTTTAGATTATCCGGAATCCGATCCAGCCGAGCACAATGGCGATCAGGGCTCCTGCAATGACATCCCTGACAAAGTGAACCCGTGCGATGACCCTTGCGGCGGCGAGAAAGATGCCGGCAGCGATCATGACGATGGCAGCGGGAACGCAGACATAAGCTGTTGCCATGGCGATGATGAAAACGGAAAACACATGCCGGCTGGGGAAGGAATTCCCCTTCGTATCCTTCGGGATGAGGGAGGGCGTGTTCCAGACCTCATAGGGGCGCGGTGCGTTGACGGCATGGCGGAATACCGAGACCGCCAGAAAGGAGAGCAAGGGAACCAAAACGACGCGAAGCAGCCTGCCGTCGCGCTGAAGGGCAAGGATGACGATCAGAAGCGGGTAGGTAATATAGAAGGCTTTGGAGATGACGCTGTTGGCGAGGATCAGCCTTCTTTTTTTATGCTCATTTGTCTCAAACGGCTTTGCCAGTTTGTCATAAAATTCTTTTTGCATCGGTCACTCCGTTCTGCCGGAAAAGCGGGTCGCGGCATTTCACAGGGAATCTGAGTGAAACAGAAAAACTGCTGCCCCGTATCGGGACAGCAGCTTGCTGTTTAAGTAGTCAATCACAGATCAGTCTGCCTCGATCGCGCCTACCGGGCATCCCTCAGCACAAGCGCCACAGCTTAAGCAGGAATCCGCATCGATCATGTAGTGCTCATCGCCCTCCGCGATCGCACCAACCGGACATGTAGTCTCGCAGGCTCCGCAGGAAATGCAGCTATCGCCAATAACATATGCCATGATAGTATCCTCCTTTTATAATCTTGCAGGCACGGTGTGCCTCGTTTCACTCATCATAATACAAACAAAATAAGATTGCAAGGATTTTATTGTACAAAGTGAGGTACAAAATGGGGTTTGCTAGCGTTATTTCTTGTTAGTTTTGACTATTCCATCATGATTGACGGTAATATTGAAGAAAATCGCCGAGCTTGCCCATGGCTTCCTTCAGAACCTCGACTCGCGGAAGGTAGACAATTCGGAAATGGTCGGGCTCTTTCCAGTTGAATCCGCTTCCCTGTACGATGAGGACATGCTTTTCCTTCAGGAAATCCAGCGCAAACTGCTCATCGTTGAAAATGTTGAATTTTTTGACATCCATCTTCGGGAAGATGTAAAATCCGGCCTTCGGCTTCACCGCGGTGAT
Organism: Clostridiales bacterium; assembly: GCA_021203115.1. Classification (GTDB taxonomy): domain Bacteria; phylum Bacillota; class Clostridia; order Lachnospirales; family Lachnospiraceae; genus Eubacterium_I. The sequence continues at coordinate 1,287 of JAJQBV010000016.1, forward strand.
GCCGGGAATGTCGTTCAGCGCCTCGTAGACGTAGTTTCGCTGCTCGTAGACTCTGCCGCCTGGCACGATGTAATTGTTGACACTCTGGTATCCGCCCAGCGCGGTCTGTACGATGGACTGTGCCGGCACATTGGAGCAAAGGCGCATGTTGGAGAGCATGTTCAGCCCCTCAATATAGTCTTTGGCAAGCGCTTTGTTTCCACTTAGAATCATCCATCCGATACGGAAACCGGCCACCATGTGGGATTTGGAAAGCCCGCTGAATGTGACGCAGAACAGGTCCGGAGCGAGGGAGGCGATGGAGATATGCTCCTCTCCGTCCATGACCAGACGGTCATACATCTCATCGGAGAAAATCATGAGCTGGTGGCGCCGGGCAATCTCCACGATTTTTTCAAGAATCTCGCGCGGGTACAGCGCGCCCGTCGGGTTGTTTGGGTTGATGATGACGATGGCCTTCGTGCGGTCGGTGATTTTCTTTTCCATGTCCTCCAGATCCGGGTTCCACTCCGACTGCTCATCGCAGATGTAGTGGACGGGCGTTCCGCCGGCCAGAGTGGCCGTGGCGGTCCAGAGCGGATAATCCGGAGAGGGGATCAGGATCTCATCGCCGGTGTCCAGCAGCGCCTGCATGCACAGATTGATCAGCTCGCTTGCGCCGTTTCCGGTGTAAATATCGGAGATGGAGACGTTCGGGATCTGTTTTAACTGTGCGTACTGCATGATGGCTTTCCGCGCGGAGAAAAGACCCTTGGAGTCGGAATATCCTTCACAGTCCGCGATCTGGCGGCGGATGTCGTAGACGACCTCCTCCGGCGCACGGAAGCCGAACGGCGCCGGGTTGCCGATGTTCAGCTTCAGGACATGGATACCGGCGTCGCTCATGCGGCTGGCTTCATCCACCACCGGCCCCCGGACATCGTATAATACATTATTCAGTTTGCTTGATTTTTCAAATGTTTTCATGGTTGTCTCTCCTGTATATCTGTATGTTGAACCGGTTTGATTTATTTCGGGTGATTTTTCCTGTGCCTGAGGAGATGTTTCCTGCTCTTCCCCCTGAAGCCAGAGCGGGTCGACCCCCAACGCCTGCGCCAGCACACGCAGGATGTCTGCCCGCGGAACCGTTTTCCCGCTGCAGTACTGACTCATGTGGCTTTTTCCGATGTGTATGCCCGATGCCGCTCCCGCCTGATTCGCCAGAGCAATCACATCGATCTGTTTGTACTGTTTCTCTCTCATCACGCTGTTTAAGCGCTCTGTAAATGTATCCATAAAATCTCATCTCACCGTGGGTATGACAGTATCCGTATGCGGGACAGGAACAAAAATTGAACTTTTGACCTGCACCGGGTTTTGCGATAGTTCAAATTATATGCCCGGTTCAAAACAATGTCAACAGGAGAATGTGAATTTTTAAGAAAGTTCAGTTTTAAAAAGAAAAATTGAACCGAAATCCGCTCTTTTCCTATCTGAAGGACTGTGCTATAATGTGCGGATAAAGGCAGAGGAAACCGCAGGTTTTTCGAGTCTCTGCCCGTATATATAATTTGTGATTACGATATATAAGGAAGACAAACATATCATGGCGAAGGACAAAAAACTGGTAGAGGCGATCACATCCATGGATGTGGATTTTGCCCAGTGGTATACAGATGTTGTAAAAAAGGCGGAGCTGATGGATTATTCCAGCGTCCGCGGCTGTATGATTTTCAAACCGGCGGGTTATGCGCTCTGGGAAAATATTCAGCGTGAGCTGGACCGGCGGTTCAAGGAGACCGGAGTGGAAAACGTATATATGCCCATGTTTATTCCGGAGAGCCTGCTTGAGGTGGAGAAGGATCATGTGGAGGGCTTTGCGCCGGAGGTAACGTGGGTCACGCACGGCGGCATGAACGAGCTGCAGGAGCGCCTCTGCGTCCGTCCGACCTCTGAGACATTGTTCTGCGATTTTTATAAGAATGATATCGAGTCCTACCGCGACCTGCCGAAGCTGTACAATCAGTGGTGTTCCGTTGTCCGCTGGGAGAAGGAGACCCGGCCGTTCCTGCGCTCCAGAGAGTTTCTCTGGCAGGAGGGACACACGGCGCACGCGACGACGGAGGAGGCCGAGGAGCGGACGATCCAGATGCTGAATCTCTACGCGGATTTTGTGGAGGAGTTTCTGGCGATCCCGGTCATCCGCGGACAGAAGACGGAGAAGGAAAAGTTCGCCGGTGCAAAGGACACCTACACCATCGAGGCGCTGATGCACGACGGAAAGGCGCTGCAGTCCGGCACGAGCCATAACTTCGGCGATGGTTTTGCGAAAGCGTTCGGTATCCAGTATACAGATAAAGATAACCAGTTAAAATATGTACATCAGACATCGTGGGGTATGACGACGCGCCTGATCGGTGCGCTCATCATGGTTCACGGAGATGACTCCGGGCTGGTTCTGCCCCCGGCGGTGGCGCCGACACAGGTCATGGTTATTCCGGTGCAGCAGCGAAAAGAGGGCGTCATGGAGGCCTGCGCTGCCCTGAAGGATCGCCTGACAACGGTCTGCCGTGCGAAGCTGGATGATTCGGATAAGAGTCCGGGATGGAAGTATTCGGAGCAGGAGATGCGTGGCATTCCGCTTCGCATCGAGCTGGGGCCGCGGGACATTGCGGAGAATCACTGCGTCGCCGTCCGCCGGGACACCAGAGAAAAGATCGTCATTGCGCTGGACGAGGTTGAGACCGTGCTCCCGCAGCTTCTGGATCAGATTCAGAAGGATATGTTTGAGCGCGCGAAGGCGCATCGGGACTCTCACATCTACGATGCCCATGATTATCAGGAGTTCTGCGAGATTGTCAACACAAAGCCGGGCTATATCCGCGGGATGTGGTGCGGCGACCGTGCCTGCGAGGATAAGATCAAGGAGGAGACCGGCGCGACATCCCGGTGCATGCCTTTCGATGATCAGGAGCAGATCTCCGCGACCTGCGTCTGCTGCGGAAAGCCCGCGAAGAAGCTGGTCTACTGGGGACGCGCATATTAGGATGTCGGGAGCGGAGAGTTTCATGAAGATACACCTGCCGGACAAGGTATCCTTTATTATAGAAGAATTACAGAGTGCCGGCTTTGAAGCCTACGCGGTGGGCGGCTGCGTCCGGGACAGCGTGCTGGAACGCACGCCGCAGGATTGGGATATCACGACCTCCGCGAAGCCGGAGCAGGTGAAAGCGCTTTTTTCTCGCGCAAGGAAGGCATCAGGAGAAGTGTATGCTTCTGTGCGCTTTCCCGCTTGCTATACAATCGACACCGGCATTCAGCACGGTACTGTGACAGTCATGCTGGAGCATGAAGGCTTTGAGGTGACGACATACCGGATCGACGGGGAATATGAGGATGCGCGACATCCGAAGTCTGTAACCTTTACCTCAGATCTGCTGGAGGATTTAAAGCGGCGGGATTTTACCATCAATGCCATGGCGTACAACGATGAGACCGGTTTTGTGGATGCGTTCGACGGTCTGGGCGATCTGGATCGGGGCATGGTGCGCTGCGTCGGAGCGGCGGAGGACCGCTTTCGGGAGGATGCGCTGCGGATGCTGCGGGCGGTGCGCTTTGCGGCGCAGCTCGGGTTTCGGATTGACGCAGATACCCGCGCGGCTATTTTGCCGCTGGCGTCTCAGTTGTCCCGGATCAGTGCGGAGCGGATTCAGGTGGAGCTGGTCAAGCTTTTGACCTCGCCGCATCCGGAGGAGATGCGGGAGGTGTATGAAACCGGGATGGCGGATGTTTTTCTGCCGGAGTTTTCCCGGATGATGCAGACCCCGCAGCACAATCCGCACCATTGGGGCTCTGTCGGGGAGCACACGATTGCCTCCCTTGGCGAGGTGCCGCCGGATCGTGTCCTGCGTCTGACGATGCTTCTCCATGATGTGGCGAAGCCCCTTTGCATCAAAACGGACGCGGAGGGAGTCGATCATTTTCACGGACACCCGAAAATGGGAGCGGAGATGGCCGGACAGATTCTGCGCCGTCTGCGGTTTGACAACGACACCATCGCGCGGGTGAAAGCGCTCATCCGTGCCCATGACGACCGGCCGCTGCCGCTAAACGAGCGGAATGTGCGCCGCGCAGTTTATCGCAACGGGGAAGCACAGTATCCGGATCTTTTTGCCGTCAAGCGGGCTGATATTCTCGCCCAGAGCGATTACCTGAAAAAGGAAAAGCTGGAATATCTGGATGAATATGAGCGGATTTACCGTGAGATTCGGGAAAAGGAGCAGTGCCTTTCCCTGAAGGATCTGGCTGTGACCGGTTCCAACCTCATCGCCGCAGGGCAGAAGCCCGGCAGAGAGATCGGACGGATCCTTGATCTGATGCTGCAGGATGTTCTCGACGATCCGGAGCTGAACACGCGGAAGACGCTGATGCACAGATACCGCGAAGACCGATATCAGCCATGATAATTCAAAACTCATACCGATAAGCATACTTTTCCACCCCTTTTCATAAGATGAAAAAGACGCATCACGCGCGATCTCTTATGCAAAGGGGTGTTTTTGTGTATTACAGGGTGGAACAGGTTCTGGAGAAGCAGCAGGTAAAGACGGAGAAATTCTACAGGGGAAGGGGAATTCTGATCTGCGAGACCGACCAGGGGCTGTTTGCGCTGAAGGAATTTCGCGGGCAGGAACAGAAGGCGGAATATCTCTATCAGCTCGGCGGGTTTTTGACCGATCATCACATCCGTTATGATTTTATGCTGAAAAATGCGGAGGATGAGCTGATCACAGAAGGGCCGGACGGCACAAAATACACATTTCACCACTGGATCAAAGGGCGGGAGTGTGATGCCCGCAGCCGGATGGATCTGGTGATGACGGTTTCTTTTCTGGCGGGATTTCATTCTGCCTGCGAGGGTGTGATGCAGACGGAGCGCAGGCCGGAAACGGCATATGCCGAATACGTTCGCCGTGACCGCGAGCTTCGACGGATCAGAAAATACATTGCGGCGCGCAAAAATAAGAGCGGCTTTGAACTCCTGTACCTGAAATGTTTTCCGGAATATCTCCGCCAGTCAGAGGATACCCTGCGATTTCTGTCCGGGCGGAAGGATATTTTTGACCATCATACCATGGGCGTCTGCCATGGTGATTTTAACCAGCACAATGTCATCACGGACGCCGATGGAATGGCATTGATTCACATGGAACACGCGCGCTATGATGCACAGGTGGTTGATCTCGGAAATTTCCTGCGGAAAAGTCTGGAAAAACACGAGTGGAGCGAGACACTCGGACTGGAAATGATGCGGGAATACGACAGGGTACACGCGCTGAATGAATCTGACTGGATCGAACTGTTCTGCCGACTCTCCTATCCGGAAAAATTCTGGAAAATTGCCAACCATTATTATTACTCAAATAAAGTGCTGGATTCCGGACAGCATTATGAAAAGCTGAGACGGGAGCTGCGGCAGAATGAGGCGCGCCGCAGATTCCTTGAAACCTTAAAAAGAGCAAAGCTGTAGAAATATCTCTGTTTAAGGGAGAATAAAAAGACCGGTACGGAGCGGATTTTATAATTGAAACGCTCTGTACCGGTCACTGTATGTGAATGATTGAAAGCTCCGGGCTCTACGCCAGCAGCGGCTTGATGGCTTCGGTCAGCGTGGCTCTCTGCGCCTTGGCCTCCGCGAGGTCTTTGCCGCGGGTGGTAAAGTAGGTCTTGATCTTCGGCTCCGTACCGGAGGGGCGAACCACTACGGTAGCGCCGCTTTCCAGCTCAAAGATCAGGACGTTGGAGGCCGGAAGCCCGGTCGCCGCGCTGTCCTTGTAATCCGTCACTTTTACGACTTTATCTCCGGCGAAATCGGTCGGCGCGTTGTCGCGGAGACTCTGCATGATGCCGGCCATCCTGTCCATACCGGTCAGACCGGGGAATTCGTAGCTGTCCACTTCATTCAAATATCTGCCGTACTGCGCGTAAATCTCCTCCAGACGCTGCTTGATGGAGCTTCCGATGCTGCGGTAGTAGGCGGCCATCTCGCAGATCAGCATGGAGGCGATGACGGCATCCTTGTCGCGGACATAGGGTCCGGCCAGATATCCGTAGCTCTCCTCGTAGCCGAAGATGAAGCGGTCCACTTCACCGGCGGCTTCTAAACTTGCGATCTGGTCGCCGATCCACTTGAAGCCGGTCAGCACGCTGCGCAGCTCCACACCGTAGTGCGCCGCAACGGCGTCCGTCAGGGGCGTCGAGACGATGGATTTTACAGCGACCGGATTGGCCGGCATGGTGCCCTTCTCAATCCGTCCGGCACAGATGTAGTCCAGAAGGAGGACACCCATCTCGTTGCCGCTGACCAGCTCATAGGAGCCGTCGGGACACTTCATGGCGATGCCCACGCGGTCTGCATCCGGGTCGGTGGCGAGCATCAGATCCGCGCCGGTCTCCTTCGCCAGCTGCAGGCCGAGCTCCAATGCGGCGTAGATCTCCGGGTTCGGGTAGCTGCAGGTGGTAAAGTAGCCGTTCGGGTACTCCTGCTCGGGGACGATCGTGATATCCGTGATGCCGATGTCGTTTAATACTTTGGTCACCGGGATGAGACCGGAGCCGTTTAACGGGCTGTACACCAGCTTTAACCCCGCGGTCTTGCAGAGGCCCGGACGAACCTGGCGGGCTTCGATCGCCGCGTAGAAAGCATTTTTGCAGTCGTCTCCGACGAAGCGGATCAGACCCTGCTCCACGCCCTCCGCAAAGGACATGCAGGACGCGCCGGTCAGGACATCCGTTCTCTGAATCTCATCGTACACGATGGCGGCCGCGTCGTCGGTCAGCTGGCATCCGTCCGGCCCGTAAGCCTTGTATCCGTTGTATTTGGACGGATTGTGGGAGGCCGTCACCATAATGCCGGCGTTGCAGTGGTAGTAACGGGTGGCAAAGGACAGAGCCGGTACCGGCATCAGTGAGTCGTAGATGCGCACGTGAATGCCGTTTGCGGCCATCACACCGGCGGCAGCTTTTGCGAAGATATCGCTCTTTAAGCGGCTGTCGTAGCTGATGGCGACGGTCTGTGTGCCGCCCTGCGTCTTCACCCACTGCGCAAGACCCTGTGTCGCCTGCCGGACAACATAGATATTCATACGGTTGGTTCCGGCACCCAGAATTCCGCGAAGACCGGCAGTGCCGAACTTCAGGGAGGCAGCGAAGCGCTCCCTGATCTCATTGTCATCCTCCCGAATCCGGGACAGCTCGGGCTTTAAGTCCGGATCCTCCAGATCGGCCGCGAGCCAGCGTTTATATTCCTCCTGATACATAATAAAAACCCCCTGTTTCCATATTTTAAAACCAGATAAAATAATTCTAGCACAGGGGGATACCTTAATCAATCAAAAATGAAACTTTTGTGCGTATTTTGTGTGTATTTACTTGACAAACAGGGCAAAACAAAGTATATATATGCTATGCAAAATCAAAGAGAGCCCGTTCGGGCGGGCGTTATCAGGAGGGCATATTTATGAATAAAACAGAGTTAGTTGCAGCGATTGCAGAGAAGACGGATATTTCCAAAAAAGACGTGGAGAAGACACTGGCAGCCTTTACCGCGACCGTCACAGACGCATTGAAGGGCAGTGACAAGGTTCAGCTGGTCGGCTTCGGCACATTCGAGGCGGTGGATCGTCCGGAGAGAGAGGGAAGAAATCCCCGCACAGGCGGCACGATGACAATCGCGGCGAGCAAAGCGCCGAAGTTCAAAGCGGGCAAGGCTTTAAAGGATGCCATTAACGCATAGAAGTTCAGGATGGATGAGGCAGGGGCTGTTCCGTAGGGGGACAGTCCTTTTTCTTTATTATTTGAAAAGGAAGTAAAATGAGATTAGATAAATATCTGAAGGTATCCCGGCTGATCAAGCGGCGCACCGTAGCGAATGAGGCCTGCGATGCCGGACGGGTGACAGTGAACGGGAAACCGGCAAAGGCTTCCCTGAACGTGAAGGTGGGCGATGTGATTGAGATTGCCTTCGGGAATAAATCCGTGAAGGCGGAGGTGCTTCAGATCGCCGAGACCTCCCGGAAGGAAGAGGCAAAGGAAATGTTTCGCTACTTATAGAAACGAAGAGCCATAAACCGGATTTCTCCCTCATATTCTTTTGATAAGGGAGGGTTTTTCTATGGAAGAGAGACAGGCATCAACCGGACAGCATAAAATGATCGTATCCAACCGCAGTGCATGCTCGCTCAACGGCATCACAAACATCCTGTCCTTTGATGTGAGCGAGATCCTGCTGGAGACCCGGCTCGGCATGCTGATGATCCGGGGCAAGGATCTTCATGTGAACAGGCTGACGCTGGAGAAGGGAGAGGTTGATCTGTCCGGAGAGATTGATTCTCTGCAGTATTCGGATATGAAGAAGGGGAGCGGACAGGGAGAATCTCTTCTGCACCGCCTGTTCCGGTAATGGATTATGAGAAAATTGCGCAGCAGGCGCAGCTGTTTCTCCTCGCCGCGGTCAACGGCGGCGCACTGCTTTTGCTGTATGACCTGCTCCGGATTTTCCGCCGCGTCTGCCGGCACAGGCTGGCATGAATGGCAGCGGAGGATCTTCTGTTCTGGTTGTTGGGTGCGCTCTGGATGTTCGGGTTCATGCACCGGTTTAATGAAGGGGTGATCCGGGGCTTTATCATACTGGGCGCTGCCGCCGGGATGTTTCTCTATGCCTTTCTGCTCAGCCGGTGGGTGGTGTGCGGCGGAACGGCGGTTCTGTCCTTTCTTTGCCGAGTGATTCGCCGCGTGATCCTGGTTGTCACGGCTCCTCTGCGGTTTTTGTTCCGTTTATGGGGCAGCCGCATGAGCATTGCGGCGCATGGCGCGAAAAAATCAGCCGGTTATCTGAAAAAACGATTGAAAAAAACAGGGAAAGCAGTTAGAATAGGACTCAGGAAATTTTAACGGTTGTTTTCGTCACGGGGGAAATCAATGAATAGAGGTAAAAAGAGACGTTCCAGATCGGGAAAGCTCTGTATTTCCTGTATGGTATTGGTGTTGACGCTGATTTTATCGGTTCAGATTGTCCGGCTTTATCATAAGGATCAGGCCTATCAGGAGCAGCAGGCCGCGCTGGAGGAACAGCTTACTGCGGAGGAGGAGCGGGCGGCGCAGCTGGAGGAACAGGAGGCGTATGTCGGCACGGATGAGTATGTGGAGGACATAGCCCGAAGCCGCCTCGGCATGGTCTATGAGGATGAGATCATATTTAAGGAAGAGTAACAGGATAAGCAGATGACGGGAATCCCGGAAACGGGGTTCCTTTTTTTGTCTTCATGATGATTTCGAATGAACGGAAAAGAGTCAGCTTCCTAAAATGCCTCAGGTTCATAGATTCGATTCGAAAGGAAAAAAGTCACCGAACTTTGCCGAAAAGTTTTTTGAAATCCGTCATTTGTTTGACAAAGATTTTTTCCTCACCGTTTTAAAATAGCCGGCATCAATGTCGGGAGGAAAAGCGATGAGAAAATTTGACTTGAAACAATTTGCAATCTGTGTTCTGGCGGTGATTTCGCCGCGATTGGTTCTGGCGGGTGCCTATCCGCTTGTGCCGGTGGTGTTTATGAGCGGGTTTTTGTCCGGGGTCAGTCAAAGTCTGCTGTTTTGGTGCAGTATCGGATGGCTTCTTGCGCGCGCGCCGTTTCGGGT
>JAJQBV010000029.1 GCA_021203115.1 Clostridiales bacterium
GTATGAGGATGCCCTTGATACTCTCAAGGACGAGATTTTTACCGAGGTGACGGAGGGATATCAGGAGGATTCGGATTTCGAGGTGGATGAGGATCTCTGGGCTAAGGTGAAGTTCACAAGCCTGTTCTCCATTGACAATACGGAAGAGGACGAGGGCAGCGTTTCTGAATAGGGAAGGATAACATTTTGCCCTGTATCGGCATATGTTATGATATAGGATTCCCGGACTATTTCTGTGGGAAATGGTATTGACATTCTTTTTCAGATATAGTTATAATATCGTGTCAGAAAACGAGCATAGAGGTGCAAGATGGATCAATATGTGATCAAAGGAGGCAATCCTCTGCACGGCGAAGTGGAGATTGGCGGAGCAAAGAATGCGGCGCTGGCCATTCTTGCGGCGGCTGTCATGGCAGATGAACCCGTTACGATAGAGAATCTGCCGAATGTCCGTGATATCAATGTCATGATCCAGGCCATTGAGAATATCGGTACACAGGTAGAGCGTGTCGATATACATACAATCCGGATCAACGGCGCATCGATTCACGGATTTACCGTGGACAATGAGTATATCAGAAAAATACGCGCATCCTATTATCTGCTGGGTGCGCTTCTCGGGAAATATAAGAATGCAGAGGTGGCTCTGCCGGGAGGGTGCGATATCGGCAGCCGACCCATTGACCTTCACCTGAAAGGGTTTCGCGCACTGGGGGCGGATGTGAATATCCGCCACGGTATGGTGGCCGCGGAGGCGGAGGAGCTTCACGGTGCCCATATCTATCTGGATAAGGTGTCCGTGGGTGCGACCATCAATATTATGATGGCGGCTTCCATGGCGGAGGGCAGGACGATCATCGAGAACGCGGCGAAGGAGCCCCATGTCGTGGATGTGGCGAACTTCCTGAACTGCATGGGTGCCAATATCCGCGGAGCGGGTACCGATGTGATCCGCATTTCCGGTGTTTCCCGCTTTCACGGCGCAGAGTATTCCATTATTCCGGATCAGATCGAGGCGGGGACGTTCATGTTTGCCGCGGCGGTTACCGGCGGCGATGTGATTGTGCGAAATGTCATTCCCAAGCATCTGGAGGCGACGACGGCGAAGCTCCTTGAAGTCGGCTGCCGGGTAGAGGAGTTCGACGATGCGGTTCGTGTCTGTGCGCGGGGATCGCTGCATCACACACAGGTGACGACACTCCCGTATCCGGGTTTTCCCACGGATATGCAGCCGCAGATGGGCGTACTTCTCGGGTTGTCTTCCGGAACCAGCACGATCACGGAGAGTATTTTCGAAAATCGCTTTAAATATGTGGATGAGCTGGCCAAGATGGGCGCGAACATCAAGGTTGAGGGAAATATCGCAATCATCTACGGTGTGGACCGCTACTACGGAGCGTGTGTCGGCGCGCCGGATCTTCGCGCAGGCGCTGCGCTGGTCATTGCGGGTCTGGCGGCGGACGGCATTACGACGGTGGATGATATTTATTATATTGAGCGGGGCTATGAGGCCTTTGACGAGAAGCTCCGAAAACTGGGCGGTGAGATCCAGAAGGTAAGCTCCGAGAAGGAAATCCAAAAGTTTAAGTTAAAAATAGTTTCATAATATAAATCAAGACAGTAAGGATAAAATGGAGAAAAGATCAATATGATGGAAAAACTATTATTTACTTCTGAGTCCGTGACAGAAGGTCACCCGGATAAAGTATGCGATGCCGTTTCGGATGCGATCCTTGATGCCTGCATGGCACAGGATCCGATGAGCCGTGTGGCGTGTGAGACCGCGGCCTGCACTGGTTTTGTACTGGTCACCGGAGAGATTACGACCAACGCAAAGCTGGATATTCCGTCGATCGTCCGCGAGACGGTAAATGAGATTGGCTACAATGATGCCAAAACCGGATTTGACGGCAATACCTGTGCGGTCATGGTGGCGCTGGATCAGCAGTCTGCCGATATCGCCATGGGAGTTGACCGTGCGCTGGAGGCAAAAGAGGGAAGCCTGACAGATGACCTTGACACCGGAGCCGGTGACCAGGGTATGATGTTCGGCTATGCATCGAACGAGACTCCGGAGTACATGCCGTATCCGATCTCACTGGCACACAAGATGGCGCTGCAGCTGACCAAGGTTCGCAAGGACGGCACACTGAGCTATCTGCGGCCGGACGGAAAGACACAGGTTTCCGTAGAGTATGACGAGGCGGGCAACCCGAAGCGTCTGGAGGCGGTGGTACTCTCCACGCAGCATGACGAGGATGTGACGCAGGAGCAGATTCACGCAGATATCAAGAAATATGTCTTTGACGAGATTCTTCCGAAGGAGCTCATCGATGCGGATACCAAGTTCTTCATCAATCCGACCGGACGTTTTGTCATTGGCGGCCCTCACGGGGATGCGGGACTGACCGGCCGCAAGATTATTGTGGATACATACGGTGGCATGGCGCGTCACGGCGGCGGCGCTTTCTCCGGCAAGGACTGCACAAAGGTGGACCGTTCTGCGGCGTACGCAGCCCGCTATGTGGCGAAGAACATCGTGGCAGCCGGTCTGGCGGACAAGTGTGAGATTCAGCTCTCCTATGCCATTGGTGTTGCACAGCCGACTTCCGTTATGGTAGATACCTTCGGCACCGGCAAGATTTCGGATGAGAAGATCGTGGAGATCGTCCGCGAGAACTTTGATCTCCGTCCGGCAGGCATTATCCGCATGCTGGATCTGCGCAGACCTATTTACAAGGCCACAGCAGCCTATGGTCATTTCGGACGCACGGATGTCGATCTTCCGTGGGAGGCGCTGGATAAAGTAGATGTATTGAAAAAATATCTCTAGGATTGTAAAACTTTTATAAAAATGGAGCCGTATGGCTCCATTTTTTTCTTCCCTGTGGTATTATCTTAGGGAAAGCCAAGCGAAGGCGGAAGATAGATATTCCGGCCGCGAAAGGAACCTCCTGATCATGAAGCTGAAAACACGTCTGATTGTTGCGTTTTGTATTCTCATTGTTCTCCCTGTCAGCCTGATGTGCGCACTGGCATCGGGAGTTTATATGCTTCAGTCCAGGATGGAGATGGGAGGCCAGATCACGTATGATATTTTCTCCGGTACGCTTCAGGTTATGAATCAGTACACAGAGAGCGATTACACGGAGATTCTGAATCTCTCCAGAACAGATCCGGCGCAACTGGAGAGCGAGGAGTGGATGGAGGAGGAGAATGCTTCTCTTGAGGAGAAAAGTTCTTTTCTGATTTTCTGCAAAGACGGCGTTGTTGTATACAACGGATATCAGGGTGAGGACAGCTGGACGAACGAAGAGTGGGAGGAGAACCTGCCGGCCTACGGGGATGCGGATGACTCCGACCGGGTTGGATATTTTGTCAGCGGGGACACACAGTATCTGATCAAACAGGTGGATTTTGTCTGTGCGGATGATGCGAAGGGGAGTATTTACATTATCACTTCCTCCGTCAGCATTTTGCCGAGGGTCCGCCAGATGATTGTGGAGCTTGCCGTCTCCGCAATCCTGATTCTTGCGCTGACAGCCGGTCTGATGACGATCTGGATTTACCGGGGCACGATGACGCCGATCAAGAAGCTTCAGGCTGCCACAAATAACATTAAAGAGGGGAACCTGGACTTTACCATCGACTACGACGAGGCGGATGAGATGGGCGACCTGTGCCGCAATTTCGAGGAGATGAGGAAGCGCCTGAAAGAGTCCACCGAGGAGAAAATGTCCACGGAGAAGGAGAATAAGGCGCTGATCAGCAACATCGCGCATGATTTAAAGACACCGATCACGGCGGTAAAGGGCTATTCGGAGGGAATATTGGACGGCGTGGCGGACACCCCTGAGAAGATGGAGCGCTACCTGCGGACCATTTATAACAAGGCGAATGAGATGGACCGGCTCATTAATGAGCTGACGCTGTATGCGAAAATAGATACGAACCGCATCCCGTATAACTTTAATAAAATCAATGTCTCCGCCTATTTTGCCGACTGTATCGATGAGATCGGACTGGATCTGGAGGCAAAAGGAATCGGCCTGTCCTACATCAACTATGCGGATCCGCATACGGTCATTATCGCAGATCCGGAGCAGTTGATGCGGGTTATCAACAATATCGTCAATAACGCGATCAAATACATGGACACGCGGAAGGGGCAGATTTCGATTCGTATCAAGGATGTGGGAGATTTTATTCAGGTGGAGATCGAGGACAACGGAAAGGGAATCGATGCCAGAGATCTCCCGTATATCTTCGACCGTTTTTACCGGACCGACGCGTCCCGGAATTCTGCTACGGGCGGCAGCGGGATCGGACTTTCCATCGTAAAGAAAATCATAGAGGATCACGGCGGGAAGATCTGGGCTACGAGCAAGCTCAACGCAGGTACGATCATGTACTTTGTGTTGCGTAAATATCAGGAGGTACCAAAATGAGCAAGATTTTAATTATCGAAGATGAGGAGACAATCGCCGATCTGGAGAAAGACTATCTGGAGCTTTCCGGGTTTGAGGTGGAACTGGAGTATGACGGTACCCGCGGTCTGGAGCGCGCGCTGAGTGAGAATTTCGACATGTACATTCTGGACCTGATGCTCCCCGGAACGGATGGTTTTGAGATCTGCAGGAGAATCCGGGAAACCAAAAATATTCCGATCCTCATGGTGTCCGCGAAGAAGGACGACATCGACAAGATACGGGGACTGGGCCTCGGCGCAGACGATTATGTGACGAAGCCGTTCTCACCCAGCGAGCTTGTGGCGAGGGTGAAGGCACATCTGGCGCGCTATGACCGCCTGATCGGCAGCAATGCACAGGAGAACGATATCATTGAGATTCGGGGAATCCGCATTGACAAAACAGCCCGCCGGGCGTGGGTCAACGATGAGGAGAAGCAGTTTACGACGAAGGAGTTTGATCTGCTGACCTTCCTTGCGCAGAATCCGAACCATGTCTTTTCAAAGGATGAGCTCTTTTCCAAAATCTGGAATATGGAGTCAATCGGGGATATCGCGACCGTGACGGTGCATATCAAGAAGATACGGGAAAAGATTGAGTTTGATACGGCGCACCCGCAGTATATTGAGACGATCTGGGGCGTGGGGTATCGCTTTAAGCTTTAAGGCAGAATCATATGATAAGGTTAGGGATATGCCCAAAAACGACTTCAACGGGGACAAAAAAGTCCCCTTATGAAGTGTTTTCTGTGCATATCCCGCCTACGTTGATATAATGAGTGACGAAATGAGATTATGAACGGAATATGCTTGGTGAACGATGAAACAGGGTCAGGAAGGAGATATGAGTATGGTGATACAGGAGGAACTGAGGCGCGTAAAGATGGTTGCCCCGACGCTGGCGGCGAGCGCGGGTGAGATGCGAAACCGGGCGCTGCGCGCGGTCGGAGATTCGCTTCTGGCTCAGCAGGATGCGATTTTTGAGGCGAACCGGGAGGATATGGAGCAGGCTGCCGTCGGCGGCGTGGCGGGACCGATCCTGAAACGGTTAAAGTTTGACGAGGGAAAACTCAGGGATGTCGTTGCGGGAATTGAGGATCTGATTCGCATGCCGGATCCGCTGTTTCAGACGCAGCTGAAACGGGAGCTGGATGAGGGGCTGATTCTGGAGAGAGTGTCGTGTCCCATCGGTGTGATCGGCGTGATTTTTGAGGCACGGCCGGATGCACTGGTTCAGATTTCCGCGCTCTGCATTAAGAGTGGAAATTGTGTCGTGTTAAAGGGCGGCAGCGAGGCGCTCCGGACGAACCGGAAGCTGTTTGAAATTATCTATGATGCGGTACTGTCGGCGGGACTTCCGGAGCATTGCATGATGCAGCTGGAGGCGCGGTCCGAGATCAATGAGCTTCTGGATTGCCACGAGTCCGTGGATCTGCTGATTCCGCGGGGCTCCAACGCCTTTGTCCGCTATATCATGGATCACACGAAGATTCCGGTGATGGGACATGCGGACGGCATCTGCCATATTTATGTGGATAAGGATGCGGATCTGGATAAGGCAGTGCCTGTCATTTTTGACGCGAAAACACAGTATGTTTCGGCCTGCAATACGGTGGAGACCCTGCTGATCCACAGAGATGTGGCGCAGGCGCTGATGCCGCGACTCAAGGAGGCTCTGGACAAGCGGGAGGTTGAGATTCGCGGAAGCCGTGAGATTGCCGGGATCATCGACTGTGAGCCGGCAACGGAGGCAGATGATACGAGCGAGTATCTGGACTATATTCTCTCCGTGAAAACAGTGGACGATGTGCAGGAGGCGATTGACCATATCAACCGCTACGGCTCGCATCACACGGATTGTATCGTGACGGAAAATGCCGGGACGGCGGAGCGCTTTATGGCGCTGGTGGATTCTGCCGGCGTTTATCAGAACTGCTCCACCCGCTTTGCGGACGGATATCGTTACGGTTTCGGCGCAGAGGTGGGGATCAGTACGGGGAAGATTCATGCCAGAGGACCGGTTGGCCTGGAGGGGCTTTTGAGCTGTAAATACAAGCTTTACGGACAGGGACAGGTCGTAGCGGACTACGCCTCCGGTGCAAAGCAGTTTCATTTTAAAAATCTGTAATTATATGGTTTAAATGAAAAAGAGCGCCGACGGCGCTCTTTTTATGCTCCCTTTTTCCCGAGGACAACAGGGATCGTTTTTAGTATCAGCTTGAAATCCAGCAGGAGAGACCAGTGTTCGATATAGGATGCGTCCATCCGGACAATCTGTTCAAAATCAGTGATCTCGTTTCTCCCGTTTACCTGCCAGAGACCGGTGAGCCCCGGTTTCATGCTCAATCGAACCTTGTGATGATAATCATACTGTTCAAACTCTTCGACTGTCGGGGGGCGGGTGCCGACCAGGCTCCTATCGCCCTTCAGTATCTTTATAAACTGCGGAAACACGTCGATGCTGGTTTTGCGAATCCAGTTTCCGATTCCCTTTCCGGGTCCTTTTTCACTGCCGATAATGCGGGGGTCGTTGTCGATTTTAAACATCGGTCCCTGCATCTCGTTTTGGTTCAGAAGCGCTGCCTTCTGCGCATCGGCGTCCAGGTACATGGAGCGGAATTTGTACATGCGAAAACACCGCCCGTTTTTGCCGATCCGCTCCTGTGCATAAAAGATCGGACCGGGGGAAGCCCGGTAGATCATCGGAGACAGAATCAGGAAGAGTACGCCGGTAATCGCTGTCCCGACCAGACCGGCGACAATGTCAATCATGCGCTTGATTGCGAGGTGGCTGCGGCTGATCGTGTTGATGCTGGTGGTCAGGACGGTGAAGCCGCCCAGCCGCTCGATTTCGATATTCGGGAAAGCGTCTGCGTCATAGTCCATCGTCATATGGACAACGACGCCCATGTTCAGCAGTCCGTAGACCAGAGACTGGTTTTCCCTACCGCCTCCGGGAAGGTCGAGGATAACCTCGTCAATAACCTGTTCCTTGACATAATCCAGCAGGTTGTCCCTGCCGCAGATCACGGGAATCTCCTCTATCTTTTGTCCGACGATATCCTCATCCATGACGGCGAGGCCGCTCAGATTAAAGCCGTTGTACACGCGCTGGCGGAAACGGCGGATAATGTAAGCCGCATGCTCCCGCTCGGAGATCAGCAGCATGTTGGCCTGACGTTTCCCCTTTACAATCTGTGTCCGGAGAAAAGCCTTCCATGCCACCCGCCCGATCAGCATGAAGGAGAAACACAGCAGGATAAAGACACCCATCATAGAACGGGAGAACAGGAAAGCCAACTGTGTCATATACAGGGAGGAGATCATGACCAGCCACAGTACGATACTGTGGAGGAGCACGGAGCGAACCTCGTGGAAAACATTCCGCTTGATAATATTTTTGTAGACCGGCCGGAGGATGACATAGCATACATCGGTTACGACCAGGACAATGTTTGCATATATATAGAGAGAAATGCGGCCGGCCAGGAACATTTCCGGCTGACAGATCTCATAGGACAGCAGGTAGGCACATTCGATCAGCAGGATATCAAGGATCATGAAATCAAGGTGCTTCAGCCAACTGCCTCTTTTTGCTTCTTTCATAAGGTACCTCTTTAGTTCTTGGGCTGCGGGCAGAGACTCGAAAAACCTCCCATTTTTCTCTGCCCTTGTACGGACATTATATCACGCAATTGGAATGTTGCAAGTTTTTCAATATGAAATTTTTGTGTAAAATGGTGCATGCGAGGAGGTAGGATGGAATGTCCCGGATGTGCTATGATTGACCGTGCGTTGAGTAAATTTTATGTAAAACGCAGAGGGAGAGATGAGTGATGGAAATGAATTTCGAAGTGTTTCCTGACGGACCGACGGATAACGACCGCCGGACTGTGCAGGAGGTTACGAGGCTGCTGCGTGAGCTGGGTGTTCCGGCTCATATCAGGGGATACGGGTATCTCAGGGAAGCAATTCTTTTGTCGTTGGCGGATCTGCAGATGATCCATCGCGTCACGGGTATGCTCTATCCGACGATAGCCGGACGGTACCAGACGACGGCGTGCCGTGTGGAGCGGGCGATCCGGCATGCCATTGAGACAGCGTGGGATCGGGGAAACCCGGAGACGATGGAAGAAATCTTCGGCTATACTGTTTCGAGCAGCAGAGGCCGTCCTACCAATTCGGAGTTTATCGCGATGGTGGCTGACCGGATTCGCATGGGCGGTTGAAAATTCGAGGTTTTCAACCTCTGAAAATGGTGTTATACTCTTGGTAATAAACCGGAGAAAAGGTAGCATCGATATATGAAGTATGATTTTCTGGTGGTGGGTGCCGGTCTGTACGGGGCAGTCTTTGCACGGCAGGCGGCGCAGGCCGGGAAGTCTGTTCTGGTCATTGACAGACGGCCGCATATTGCGGGCAATGTCTATACAGAGCAGGTGGCCGGGGTGAATGTGCATCGGTACGGCGCGCATATTTTCCATACAAACAACAAAAGGGTCTGGGATTATGTGACTTCCTTTGCGGAGTTTAACCGGTACACGAACTCTCCGGTGGCGAATTACCGGGGCGAGCTGTACTCTCTTCCGTTTAATATGTATACGTTTTCCAGTATGTGGGGTGTGACGACGCCGGAGGAGGCAGCAGCAAAGATCGAGGAGCAGCGACGGGCAGCAGGAATCGGCGAGCCGCGCAATCTCGAGGAGCAGGCCATTCGTCTGGTGGGTACCGATATTTACGAGAAGCTGGTCAAAGGGTATACCGAGAAACAGTGGGGCCGGGACTGCAGGGATCTTCCTGCTTTTATCATCCGGCGTTTGCCGGTACGGTTTACGTTCGACAACAATTATTTTGATGCGCGGTATCAGGGAATTTCCATCGGGGGATATACCGGACTGGTGCAGCGGATGCTTGAGGGAATTGATGTCCGGCTGAACACAGATTATCTGAAAGAGAAGGACGCGCTGGATGCGCTGGCGGACCGGGTGGTTTATACGGGACCGATCGACGCCTATTTCAGCTATCGTCTGGGGTATCTGGAGTACCGGTCGGTTCGGTTTGAGACGGAAGTGCTGGATCAGGAGAATTTTCAGGGAAATGCGGTTATCAACTACACGGATCGGGAGACTCCGTGGACGCGGATTATCGAGCACAAGTGGTTTGAATTCGGCCGGGATGAGACGGGGGCGGTTCTTCCGAAAACCGTGATCAGCCGGGAGTATAGTTCGGAGTGGAAGCCCGGCGACGAGCCGTATTATCCGGTCAACGATGAGAAAAACGCCGCACTTTATGCGGAATACCGAAAGCTGGCTGACCAGGAGACGCGGGTTGTCTTTGGCGGCCGCCTCGGGGAGTACAAATATTATGATATGGATGCGGTGATCGCGTCCGCGCTGGAATTATGCGAGAGGGAGGGATTTTGTTGAATAGTCCAAAGGAGATACCGAGAACCCATACATATATGCACACCGTGCAGTATTACGAGACGGATGCCATGCGCATCGTCCACCATTCCAATTACATCCGCTGGATGGAGGAGGTCCGGCTTGATTATCTTGACAAGTTTGGACTTGCCTACGGCGGCATGGAGGAGGAGGGCGTCATCATACCGGTGCTCAGCGCGTCCTGTGAATACCGCGCAGCCACCCGGTACGGCGAGACCGTGAAGATCATTGCCGAGATGGAAAAGTTCGACGGCCTGCGGTTTTTTGTGTTCTACCGGATCACCAGTATGGACGGGACAGTGCTTCACGCGACAGGCCGCAGCTCCCATTGTTTTCTGAACCGGGAGATGAAGCCGGTGAATATTAAAAAAGCCGCTCCGGCGATCTATGAGGTTTTTAAAACCTTTAAAAAAGCATAAAAAGTTTGCATTCACGGAAAAATGGTATTATACTACGCATAGCAATATGGAAGGAGGAAGCTCATATGGCACAGATTACCAAGGACACAATGATCGGCGAGCTGCTTCGCGATCAGGAGCATATCGATGATATCGCAGAAGTATTATTCGGGATCGGTATGCATTGCCTCGGCTGCCCGTCTTCTCAGATGGAGACGATCGGCGAAGCCGCCATGGTGCATGGGCTGGAGGCGGACGAGCTGGTTGCCCGCCTGAACGCGGTGGTGGAATAACCGCTGTCACAGAATAAAGTATCCCCCGCTGTCAGTACATTGAGACAGCGGGGGATTTTTCGTTTAAAATAAGATGTC
>JAJQBV010000049.1 GCA_021203115.1 Clostridiales bacterium
TACGTTGCCTGTTGCCTGTTCAATTATGGGCGGTAATCTCATTTTGTCAAGTCCTCCACTGTAAAAAAACCATTAAATTTCTCTGCTATCTTCTCAATACCGATATTTTACAGGATGAATTTTGCCATGACGTGAGACCCCTTATATGGGTCACTTCCGGCTATCCATTCAGAACGAAAAATTTGTAGATAATTATAAGCGAAATCCCCGGTGCTTGCAAGCACTGATGCAAATTTTATGCCCTGTTCCCTGCTTTACCCTCATTCATCTGCTTTGCTTTCCCATATTCCTGCCCGATTTCTGTGTAAATCTTCTCTCGGTCAGGTTGTTGTATTAATTAAAGGTCTGATTTTTGGTATGTTTACCTGGAAAGTTAAAAGGCATCATTTAACATAATCCACCTTCATCCCCATCCTCGGTTTCCGCGCGTGTGTTCCATCGTAGTTGCCCAGAGCGACTGCTCCGCATATAGTTTCATCTGACCCTAATCCCAACGTTTCAAGGTAATCTCTGACGGAATGGTTTTCATCAAGCCAATGCAACTGATTTATCCAGCAAGAGCCGATACCCATAGATTCAGCTGTGAGCATCATGTTTTGAATGGCGCAGGCAGAATCCGCCATAGCATTGGGATAGCCACGTCTGTTTGCTACTACAACAAGCACAGGAGCATTATAATCATACACATAATTTCCCTGTTTCGCCAGCTTGATGGAATTCCGGATGCTAATGTACTGGTCATCGGAAAGCTCCATCTCCGAAAAGGCTTCTTTCACACGAAGCCGAAGTATTGCAAGGACATCCTTGTTTGTAATCACAAAGAAGTGTACCGTCTGGCAGTTGCCACCCGTAGGCGCCCATCTTCCTGCTTCAACGATGGCAGATAACTCAGTGTCTGTTATCGGCTTGTCATTAAACTTTCTGACAGATCGCCGGTTCATTATAATTTCCTCTATATTGGTCATGGTGTCTTCCTCCAAACTTCAATACGTCTAACTCAGATAAGCCAGATGTTAAATACGTTTTTTACGTTTTACCGCTCCTCAAATTGGTGTAGTTGCGATGTTGCACATTTCATCACTCACAAGCTTTGCCACCAATTCCGCCGATAAAAGCTCCGGCATTCTGCAGGTGGATTCAACATGCACAAACTGTCCCGACTCGGAGCTCCTCTCCATCGCAAGAATCACATCCAGCACATGGTACGCCAGTTCCTTATTGGCGCGATGATCCCGCCCGCTCTCTATGGCATCCACCATCTCCGAAATCCCGATGCCTCTGGCATTCTCCGGCAGAGAATATTTATTCGGCAGCACAATCTCCTCCACCGGCGAGAAATAATCCTTCACCTGCGGAACGAGAACCGCATGCCCGGTGAACTCATTTGCGTTGGGAAGCCGGATCAGTCCCTCCCGGCCGTAGATATTGAAATACCCGATATCTTTTATCAGGCTTTCCCCGTTGATTGAGAATGTGCCCATCACACCGCTCTCTGTCCCGATGATCGCGTCCGCCTGCGAATCATTCGGGTAGTCATACTCCTCCCCGAAGCGCGGGCTGCCCGGCAAGCAGTTCACCCGCCGGACGGAAGGATTCTGAAGCACCGCCATAACCCTGTCTATGGGGCCGAGCATATTTACCAGTACGGTGAGAAAGTACACGCCGTAATCCTGACACACACCGCCGCCGGGCTGGCAAAGATATGGAGACAGACTGGTCAGCACATCCATATTTCTTGTGGCGTTGATCTGGAAGGATGTCACCTCCCCGATCTTCCCCTCGGCAATGGCTTCCTTTGCCGCCTGAAAAGCCGGTGACAGAAAGGTGTCCGGCGCGGAGCCCAGATAAAGATTCCGCTCATCGGCAAGCCGGATCAGTTCCGCAGACTCGCTCAAGGTTACCGTCATCGTCTTCTCCGTGTAGACATGTTTTCCGGCCAAAAGCGCCCGCCGGATAATATCGTAATGAGCATCCGGACCGGTAAGCACCACAACCACCTCTATATCGGGGTCCGCCAGAAGCTCCTCTGTCGTTGCCGCCCTGATCCCATATTTCTTCGCCTTCGCCGCCGCGTGTTCCGGATGTCTGGCACAGCACGCAACCACCTCTGTGTTTTTATAGCTGTGAATCATATTTGTCAAAAACACATCGCTGATTGCGCCGGTTCCGACTACTCCGATTTTCATCATCGCCCCGTCCCGTCTTTCTGCATGAAAAAACCTTCGCTTTTCTCTTTCCCCATTATACCAATCCGAAGCCGCCAGTTCAATCTGCAAATAAGAAACTGAAATATTTTCACAACACTTGACAAACTACTTCTTTAGAAGTATAGTAGAGGTGACTCTAAAGAAGTATACGGGAGATTATTTATGGATAAACTTATTTTATATCACGGTTCGCCCATCATTATAGAAAAGCCTGAGTTCGGAAAAGGAAAGGCAAATAACGACTATGGTCAGGGGTTTTATTGCACTGAGCATATAGAACTTGCGAAAGAATGGTCCTGCGGTTTGAATACCGACGGTTATGCGAACAAGTATGCGCTTGATACGCAAAATTTGAGAATCTTAAATTTATCTGACAATGAATTTACTGTTTTGAACTGGCTAGCCATTCTTATTCAAAACAGAAAAGCAAGGTTATCAACTCCGGTTGCCAAACGCGGAAAGGAATGGCTTATTAAAAATTTCCTTCCAAAATATACGGATTATGATATTATCGTTGGTTATCGGGCAGACGATTCGTATTTTTCATTCGCAAGATCGTTTTTAAGCAATGAAATTTCGCTGTCACAGTTAGGGCAGGCGATGAGGCTCGGAAAACTCGGTGAACAATATGTAATCAAATCGAAAAAGGCATTTGACACCATAACATATATAGACAGCACCTCTGCCGATAACCGTATCTATTATGAAAAAAGAATAAAAAGAGATGAAGATGCTCGTGCCGCATACTATAAAGCACTTGAAACTGATGATCTTGACGGTATATTTATGAGAGATATTATTCGAGAGGAGATGAAACCCGATGACCCACGCTTACGCTGAGGAATACTTAAATGATGCAATGCAAAACTTAGGCGAGGCATTTGATTATGCAGCGAACGCCTGTAAAATAGAGATTGAAACATTCATGCAATATTTCATTACCGGCAAATATGCGGAACAATTTGGAAAAGGGAATCCAAAAATAATATCCGGAATGTCCGGCACAGAATTGGCGATTCACATTATTTCAGAATCAGGAAAAAACATTAACTTTCCGGAAGCCCAAACAGTATATGATTATTCTGCAGAATATTGGTGTGGGTGGATTTTGGCGTATTATCAGTGGCACACAGCGCGCTCCTTCAAAAATATATATGATTATATATCTATGGCAGAGGTACATAAGCTCTATCCAACCTTGCACGAAGCACCCGAAGATAAGTTTGTGGACACAGTCAATGCTATTATCTCAGGCAAAATCGGGACAACAGCACTTCAGGCGCAACGAAAAAAAAACAGGACTGACTCAAGCACAGCTTGCCGTGAAAGCAAATGTAAACTTACGAACACTGCAACAGTATGAACTTGGCACAAAAAACATCAATAAAGCGGCATTTCAAACAGTAATGGCGCTCTGTAATGCACTTGGTTGTCAGGCAGAAGATATTTTAGAGCCTCTTTTCATATGATGAACGAATCCCTCCTGTCGGAAGCCGGTTGACGAATCATTCTGATTCTGCTATGATTCGTAGAACAAATAGCACATATTTTCACTGTAGCTGCAAAGGGATAACAGGCAAAAAGAAAGAGGGAACTCCATGCTGCAGATTCGCCATGTATGTAAGAAATACCGAACCGGGAAGCTGGTTCAGAAGGCACTGGATGATGTGACCCTGAATCTCAGGGACAGTGAGTTTGTGGCGATTCTGGGTCCCAGCGGATCCGGCAAGACGACCCTGCTGAATGTCATCGGCGGTCTGGATCGCTATGACAGCGGCGATCTGATCATCAACGGCATCTCCACGGAGGAATATCAGGACCGGGACTGGGATTCCTACCGGAACCATACCATCGGCTTTGTCTTCCAGAGCTACAACCTGATCCCGCACCAGACGATTTTGTCGAATGTAGAGCTGGCTCTCACGATCTCCGGCATCAGCCGGAGGCAGCGCAGGAAACGTGCGATGGACGCGCTGGCGCAGGTGGGTCTTGCAGATCAGGCCGAAAAACGGCCGGCACAGCTTTCCGGCGGCCAGATGCAGCGGGTGGCAATCGCCCGTGCGCTGGTCAACAGTCCGGACATCCTGCTTGCGGACGAGCCGACCGGCGCTCTCGACAGTGATACCAGCCTGCAGGTCATGGATCTGTTAAAGGATGTCGCAAAAAGCCGTCTGGTCGTGATGGTGACACACAATCCGGAGCTGGCCGAACAGTACGCCACCCGGATCGTCCGCTTAAAGGACGGCAAAATCTGCGCCGATTCCGACCCCTATGAGCCGGAAGTGAAAAACACAGATCAGCCGATCATTCATATCAATATGGGGCGCTCCTCCATGTCCTTAGGAGCCGCCGTTACCCTGAGTTTTAACAATTTACGGACGAAAAAGGCCCGGACGATGCTGACCGCCTTTGCGGGATCGATCGGCATCATCGGCATCGCTCTGATTCTGGCGATTTCCTCCGGAGTAAACGCCTATGTCAATGTGCTGGAAGCACAGATGGCCACGGAGTATCCGCTGGAGATCGAGCAGGCCTACTACGATGTCTCGGCCTATGTCTCCGCCAGAAGCGGCAGCTCCTCACTCCTCGGCACCGAAAGCAGAGGATCTGACACAAACTCCGGAGAAACCGGCCTCTCCGCCGCCGACACCGTCGATATCACCGCGCTGATCTACAATATCTTTTCGGGGCAGGCGTCGAATGACCTGACCTCGCTCAAAGAGTATCTGGAGAGCGGCGACAGCGGGATCGAGGATCTGGTTCTGGATATCGAATATGATTACGGTATCACCCCGCAGATTTATCAGGACAACACGGAGGATGTGGTGCAGGTCCACCCGGATCACTTCTTTGATGTGCTCGGTTTCGGTTCCACCACGAGCGCGAATTCCATCATGTCATCCATCGTGGATACCGATGTCTTTGCCCCGCTTCCGGATTCGGAGGATTTATACAAGGACAGCTATACCGTTCTGGCCGGGCGGTGGCCCGAGAGCTGGAATGAGTGTGTCATGGTGACGGATTCCGAGGGTGGAACCACCGACCTCGCGCTGTATGTCATGGGCTTTGAGGACACGGCCGATCTGAATACCATGATCTCCCAGTTTATCAGCGGGGACACCGTGGAACAGCCGGAGATCACCGGCACCTACTCTTACAGCGATTTCCTCGGCGTGACCTTTAAAGTAGTGAACAGCACAGATTTCTATTCATATGACAGCCAATATCAGATCTGGACTGACAAATCGGATGATGAAGCGTATGTTCAGAATCTGGTGAACAATGGAGAAACGCTGACCATCGTCGGCGTTGTGACGGTAAACGAGGACGCGGCCAGTGAAATCCTGGATCACGGCATCAATTATCTGCCTTCCCTGATCGAGCACCTTGTAAAAGAGGCGGCAGAAAGCGAGATTGTGCAGCAGCAGCTTGCAAATCCGGAGATCAATGTTTTTACGAATGAACCAATTGGCGAGGAGGAGGACGATGACAGCTTTGACCTGAATTCCCAGAGAGAGGTGGATGAGAAGCTTTTCGGGGATGTTATCACTGTAGACGAGAGCGCTCTGGAAGATCTGTTCGGCAGCTTTTCCTCCGGCCTGTCTGACTCTCTGGGATCCGGCAGCGGCTCATCGATTGATTTGTCCGATATGGTGGATTTAAGCTCCATTGAGCTGGAGCTTCCGGATGAGGACGATATCAGCCTGTCGGAGCTGCTCAGCGGGATTGAAATCACGGCTTCCGGTGAGGATATGAGTCAGATCGCTTCGGAGCTGCTGGATGGCTACCAATCCTATGTGTCCGGAAACAGTCAGGCGGATGTGACGCAGCTTGGCGACGCGTTTTTGGCTTACCTGCAAACCGACGCCGCGCAGAACATCCTGATGGAACATATGCTGGAGATCATAGAGGCCAACGGCGGGCTGCAGATCTCCACTGCGCAATTGCAGTCACTGATCACGGATGTGATGACGGACTTCCAGTCCTATGCCTCTGAACAGGGCTATACGGATATCTCGCAGATGGACGCGTATCTGAACGAATACCTCGCGACAAGCCGCGCACAGGATATCCTGAACACATGGGCAGCGTCAAACCTGCAGTTTGACCTGTCCGGCATGACGATCTCAGAGGAGCAGCTTAGCAGCCTGACATCCGATCTTGTCAGCGGCTACCGGACCTATGCGGCATCGAACAGCTCTGTTCCGGATCCCTCTCAGATCAGCGATTATTTTATAGAATATCTCAGTACAGACGAGGCACAGCAGATTCTGACAGACGGATTGGAAAATATGATCGATACGGAAAGTCTGGAAAGCCAGATCTCATCTGCCCTCCAAAATTATATGAACGAGGCGGCCGCGTCGGTCATGGAGAGTGTCTCCGAACAGTTGGAATCCCAAATTTCTCAGGCTGCGGGGCAGATCTCCGCACAGATCAGCGCAGAGATTCAGAAGCAGCTCTCCGCGAACGCGGGGCAGATGGAAACCATACTGGCGGATGCGATCAGCGTCGACACCGAGGCACTGGTGAATGCCTTTACCGTTGACATGGATATCGCTGACTTATCCGATATCCTGACCTCCCTTTTGTCCTCCGGCACGACGACCTATGAGGACAATCTGAAATCGCTGGGCTACACGGATTTCTCCTCTCCGGACAGCATCAGCATCTACCCGAAGGATTTTGAATGCAAGGACGCAGTGATTGAAATACTAAACGACTATAATGACCGGATGGCCGCAAATGGCGAGGATGACAAGGTCATTACCTTCTCAGATTCCGTGGGCAGCCTGATGTCCATGGTCACCCAGATTGTGAACATCCTGAGCTATGTGCTGATTGCTTTCGTGGCAATCTCCCTTGTGGTCTCCTCCATCATGATCGGTGTGATCACCTACATCAGCGTATTGGAGCGGAAACAGGAAATCGGGATATTGCGCGCTATCGGTGCCTCGCGCCGCAACATTACGCAGGTATTTAACGCGGAAACCGGAATCATCGGGCTCGCCGCGGGACTCCTTGGCATCGTTCTGACTGTGATCCTGATCCAGCCGATCAACCGGCTGATACACAGCTACTCCGGCATCACGGAGCTGACCGCGCACCTGCCGCTGCGGTACGCGGTTCTGCTGATTGTCCTCAGCATCGCGCTGACGCTGCTCGCCGGAATGCTACCCTCCCGAAAGGCGGCCAGGAGCAACCCCGTGGAGGCGCTGCGGACGGAATAGGTCGGCATTGCCTTATTCTGTAACTCTTCTGTTCTTAACCAGCGTAAAATTCCAGGCAGCCCTCTATATAGCGCCCGACGGTTTCATCATCCGCGCGGAAGACTTCATGCTTCGCGCCGGGAATGCATTCGATGCGGGCAGATGCCGGTGTTGACGCAGCAAGCTTCTTTACAAACAGCTCCTGCTGCTCCTTGGAAACAAAAATTTCCTCCGCTGCCTGAATCAATAAAACCGGCACCTCTATCCGCTTCCACGCATCCCGCATGAGAAAACGGTTTAAGCGAATTGCTTCGCGCAGCCATCCGTAGGACGCCGCGCATGTCTGATAAAGCGGCTCCGCATCGGTCTTATTTTTATACCATGCCCATCTGCCATACGATGTGGCGCAGCTTTCCTCGAATGTTTCCGTGCCGTCATGGGCGTGCTGGCCGACGACATAGCTTTTCTCCCTGCCGAGCACGCACATGACAAAAACGATCATCTTCGCCACGAGCCATGGCACACCGCCCGTACTGGGGCGTATCATGGGTGATGTGAGAAAAACCCTGCAAAACAGCCAGGGCTCCTGTGCGGCGAGTGCCGCGCCGATCCCGCCGCCCATGGAATGGGCAAAGAGAAAGAGTGGCAGCTCCGGGGTCTGTTTCCAGTGGTTCTTTGCAGCTTTCGCGACAAAGCTCAAATCATCCACATACCGCTGCCATCTGTCCGTATGTGTGAGAGAAACATCCCCTTCGACAAGACGGTAGGTACGCCCATGGCCGCAGTGCTCCGGAATGCAGACATGATACCCCGCCTTTAAAAAATAATAGATAATTTCAAAGTATTTGTCTGCTGTCTCGGCGAACCCGTGTGAAATGAGGATGATGCCCCGTGCGTCCGCATCCTGCCCGTTTACCGTTTCCGCCGCAGAACGGCTTCCCGCTGTGTAAAACGCGCAGTAAATCTGCCGTCCGGCTTCCCGCGAGAGGAAGCATTCCTCCCGGCGGGGAAGTATATACGGGAGCACACGCTCCTCCATAAACTGACTGTAGTTCTCCTCCGGCTTGATTGCATCCGATTTCATATCATTTCCATATCCATCATTATTCTTCATCATATTCTCCGTAAACCGCTGGGATAGTCAGACCTTGTCTGTTCCCCGTCTCTCCCGTATCTCACCCGCAAGCGCCTCTACCTTATCATCCGTAAGCTGATAATGCTTATGGAACAGCCACACCGCGATGAAAAGCATCGCAATCGGGAAAAGGGTCATGGTCATGCGAAGACCGGCGACAGACGACGCGGCCGCTGTGGCGACGGATGTTGCGTCCGTATCGGAGCTCAGGTTGCACACAGAGAGGCAAATCGAAGCGGCCATCGCAGCAACGCCGGATGCCAGCTTGACGGCAAATGTCTGCATAGAGAAAATCACGCTCTCATCCCGGCGGTTATTTTTGACTTCGCCGTAATCCACCGTATTGGCCAGAAAAATGGTCGTGAGTACGGTCAGCATCCCGCTCGCCGCAAAAATCAGGAACCCCGGAATAAACAGCACAAAAACATTCGACATGCTCGTGAAGGCCAGCACAAGCAGGACGGCATAGCCGACCACCGTCATCCCGAAACTGATGTAGAAAATACGGATGGTATTAAAAAACTTCCGCAGCAGCGGGAAAAACAGCATCATCGAGAGAATCTGCATCGCGCCGCCAAACGTGTTAAACAGCGTGTAGGAGCTGTACCAGAACTCTCCGCCAAAATCGTATTTAAAGAAATAAATCACGAGATTCGACGTTATATAGACCGCACAGTTGATGAGGACAATCGTAAGGACAACCGTTATCGCCTGGTCATTCTGAATCAATGCGCGGAACATCTGCCGGACAGACGGGGATTCGACATCCACTGTGGATTTTTCCTTGATATTCAGGCAGGTACAGCCGATAAACAGGACAAACAGGATTGCGATAATCAGCGCAAACCGTTTAAATCCGACACGCTCATCCCCGCTGCCGAGAACCATAATGCTCATCATGGTGACGACGGTGATCAGAGCGGAACCCACACCGGCAGCACTTCTGGCAAGCGTCGTCAGATTCTCACGCTCCTTGCCGCCCTCCGTGAACGCCGGAATCATGGACCAGTACGGAATATCCATGATCGTGTAAGTCATGCCCCAGAGAATATAGGTAATCGCGGCGTATGCCACGAGTCCGGAGGCATCGAGTGCGGGCGGCGCGGAAAACATCAGAACAAGAATAACCGCGTTCAACAGCGTGCCGATCAGAATCCACGGACGGAACTTCCCGAACCTTGTCTTTGTCTTCGCCACAATCACACCCATGATCGGGTCATTGAACGCGTCAAACACACGCGCAACCATCAGGATTATGCCCATGGCAATCGCGTTCACACCGCAAATATCCTGATAATAATACAGGACATAGCTGGCTGAGAGCATATATACCATGTCCTTCCCCACAGCACCGAGGCCGTAGGATGCCTTTTCCTTCATGGAAAGTTTCATTGGAAAATACCTCC
>JAJQBV010000073.1:0-3026 GCA_021203115.1 Clostridiales bacterium
TTTTATGCGGCCTGCGACTGATTTTTACTCTATGCAACTGTCAAACTCCCGAGTTTCTTAATATGTGAAAACGGTTGACAAAGAAAAATGAGAGGGATTATAATGAAGAAACCTTGTTGACCGGTAAGTGATTTTGGAATAGGAGAAAGCGATGCGGTTTTTAAACAAGCTGGAACGAAAATTCGGCAGATTTGCGATTCCGGGGCTGATGAAATATATCATTGCCTGTTATGTGATCGGGTATGTCATTATGTACACGATGCCGAATGTTCTGAGCTATCTGACGCTTGAGCCGTACATGATTTTTCATTACGGACAGGTGTGGCGGCTGATCTCGTGGGTGCTGATTCCCCCGACACAGTCGAATATTATTTTTGTGATCATCATGCTTGTTCTGTATTACCAGCTCGGCACGGTGCTGGAGCAGACATGGGGGACGTTCCGCTTCAATGTTTACATTTTCGGCGGAGTAATCTTTACGATTCTGGGTGCAATGGTGCTGTTTTTGATTTACGGTGTGAATACACCGATCTCCATCGGTTCCAGCTTCAGTACCTACTATATTAATATGACGATATTCCTCGCCTTTGCCGTCTGCTATCCGGATATGCGGGTGATGCTGTACTTCATCATTCCGATCAAGATGAAGTGGATGGCGGCGGTCTACGGGGCGCTGATTGCCTACTCCTTTGTGGTCAGCTCGTGGTCTGGGCGCGTGGCGATCATCGCGTCCGTCCTGAATTTCCTGATCTTTTTCGCGACGACGCGCCACATGGCATCGTCACCGCGGGATTACAGACGGCGAAAGAATTTTAAAAAGCAGGTGCATCAGCCACGGACCGGCACGAGCGGAGCGATTCACAAGTGCGCGATCTGCGGGCGGACCGAGCTGGATGATCCGAACCTGCAGTTCCGGTACTGTTCAAAGTGCAGGGGGAACTTTGAGTATTGTCAGGATCATCTGTTTATCCACAAGCATGTAGAGTGAGACGGCGGAGTGCGGTGTGCTTTCAGCATTGATAATGATTCAAAAGTAAGAAAGATGGGATAGAATTATGGAAAATGAGACAGTCACAAGAAACTTTATAGAGCAGATCATTGACAGAGATATTGCGGAGGGGCACTGTGAGACAGTCTGTACCCGTTTTCCGCCGGAGCCGAACGGGTATCTTCACATCGGACATGCCAAGTCGATTTTGTTAAACTACGGGCTGGCGCAGGAGTACGGCGGGAAATTCAATATGCGATTTGACGACACGAACCCCACAAAGGAAAAGGAAGAGTTTGTAGAGTCGATCAAGGCGGATATCGAGTGGTTCGGAGCGGACTGGGAGGATCGTCTCTACTTCGCCTCCGATTACTTCGGGAAAATGTATGAGGCGGCGGTAAAGCTGATCAAAAAGGGCAAAGCATATGTCTGTGACCTGACGCCCGAGGAGATCCGGGAGTACCGCGGCACGCTGACGGAGCCGGGGAAGAACAGTCCGTACCGCGACCGCAGTGTGGAGGAAAACCTTCAGCTCTTTGAAAATATGAAAAACGGTCTTTACGAGGATGGCGAGAAGGTTCTCAGGGCAAAGATCGACATGGCGTCGCCGAATATCAATATGCGCGATCCGATCATTTACCGTGTGGCACACATGAGTCATCACCGGACGGGCGATGCATGGTGCATTTATCCGATGTATGATTTTGCACACCCGCTGGAGGATGCCTTTGAGGGCGTCACGCACTCCATCTGTACGCTGGAGTTTGAGGATCACCGTCCGCTGTATGACTGGGTGGTGAGAGAGATGGGTTTTGAGCACCCGCCGAAGCAGATCGAGTTTGCAAAGCTGTACCTGACCAATGTGGTGACCGGCAAGCGCTACATCAAAAAGCTGGTGGAGGAAGACATTGTAGATGGGTGGGATGATCCCCGGCTGGTGTCGATCGCGGCGCTTCGCAGACGCGGCTTTACCCCCTCTTCCATAAAGAAATTTGTGGAGCTCTGCGGTGTCTCCAAAAGCCAGAGCTCGGTGGACTATGCCATGCTGGAGTACTGCATCCGTGAGGATCTGAAGATGACGGCGCCCCGTGTCATGGCGGTCCTGGATCCGGTGAAGCTTGTGATTGACAATTATCCGGAAGGACAGACAGAGGAGCTGGAGATCGACAACAATATGGAAAATCCGGAGATGGGGAAACGTCTCGTTCCCTTCAGCCGTGAACTCTATGTCGAGCGGGAGGACTTTATGGTTGAGCCGCCGAAAAAGTACCGGCGTCTCTATCCCGGCAACGAGGTTCGTCTGATGAACGCTTATTTCGTCACATGCACCGGTTATGAGACGGATGCAAACGGCCGTGTCACGGTGGTTCACTGCACCTACGACCCGGAGAGCCGGGGCGGGAACAGCCCGGACGGACGGAAGGTTCGCGGAACCATTCACTGGGCGGATGCGGCGACAGCCATCTGTGCGGAGGTTCGCCTCTATGAGAATATCATTGATGAGGAGAAAGGCGTTTACAACGCGGACGGCAGCCTGAACCTGAATCCGAATTCCCTGACGGTATTGAAAAACTGCTATGTGGAGCCGTCTCTCTCAGGCGCGGAAAAGTATGACCGCTTTCAGTTTGTGCGGAATGGATTTTTCTGTGTGGATGCAAGGGATTCCGTTGAGGATCATCTTGTATTTAACCGGATTGTGTCGCTGAAGAGCTCTTACAGGATTCCGGTACAGCAGTAAGAGATAAACGACAGATATGAAAATAAAAATGCGCCGCAGAACAAAACCTCTGCAGCGCATTTTATTTATGTGATTTTTTAAGGTCAGGCTTTTGCTTCCTTTACCTCCAACAGATCCCGGAAGAATGTATCCAGCTCCTCCTTGGTATCAAAGGTAGCCATATAGATTTTGTTTCCCATGGCGGCGGAGAGGGCATCTGGGAGACGCGTGGTCATCTTCAGATGGTCGCCGTATTTTTCCAGAATCTCCTCGTGGGAGAGGACATAATCCTTGTAGTCGCAGAGTCCGGCGAAGCCGCAG
>JAJQBV010000073.1:3036-9922 GCA_021203115.1 Clostridiales bacterium
CGCAGTAGTGGTAGCCGCCGATTTCTTTTTCCGTGTGGTCAAAAGCGACCATATCCGCCCAGATCTTGTAGACGTCGGGCTCACGGGCAAAGTTAATCATCTCCGGGGTGAAGCCGCCGCAGGGGCGCATATTGACCTCCAGTGCCATGATGGTTCCCTTTTTGCCGATGCCCTCATGGTCTGCCAGAAGACGGAAAAACTCGAAATGGACAAAGCGGCTTCGGACGCCGAAGCTTTTTACGGTGTCACGGCCGGCTTTTTTGGTGTCATCGGCCAGATTTTTCTCGATATAGAAAATGGCATCGTCGCCGTAGTTGACGCTGTCCATGATGGAGATGGGCGTGCAGTTCCCGGTCTCGAAGATCGGGGTGCCGCTGGAGTCGATGATCGCGTCGTAGGAGTTGATCTCGGCGTTGATAAACTCCTCCATGATGTAGGAGACATCCGGTTCTTTCTCGGCAAAGAATGCCTCCAGATCCGCGTCGTTCTCAAGCTTGTAGGTGTGGGAAGCGCCCACGCCGTTGTCCGGCTTTACGATAACCGGATAGCGGACCTCCTTTATGAAATCCTGACATTTCTTCACGGTGTCCACCAGATGATAGCGGGCGACCGGGATACCGGCTTTCTCGTAATATTTTTTCATCTTTGATTTGTATTTGATCCGGGGAAGATCCCGCAGCTGAAAACCGGTATGTATGTTGAAATCCGTGCGCAGCCTTGCGTCCTGCTCCAGCCAGTATTCGTTGTTGGATTCGATGAAGTCGATCCGGCCGTATTTGAACGTAAAGAAAGCGACGGCGCGGTAGACCTTGTCATAATCCTCCAGACTGTCCACCTTGTAATACTCATTCAGGTTCTCCTTTAATTCCGGGAGAAACTCATCGTAGGGCTGGTCGCCGATGCCGAGGACAGTCAGCCCGTTGTTTTTCAGCTCCCGGCAGAACTGCCAGTAGTTTGTCGGGAAGTTTGGGGAAATAAAAATTACGTTTTTCACTGTAGTAATCTCCTTGTTTTTATTATAGTATGTTGTTTTATCGGTTATATCGGTTATGACGCCGGCGCGGATTACTGGTTCCAAATCAGCCAGGGCAGGAAATACTGCACCTGCTTATACCACCATGGCCAGTCGTGGTTGACGTCCCATCCCCAGATGTCGACCCAGACGGGGATCCCCTTTTCCTCCAGAATCTGTTTCAGCCGGCGCGTCGTATCCGGCTGTTCCCATGCGCCCTGCCCGCAGCAGATGACAGCCCGCTGATTCCGGTAGAGATCCATATACGGGTGGTCCGTAGGGAAGTTGCTCAGATAATCCACCGGGGAGTTGGCGTAAACCAGTTCGTCCATGTAATCGCCGAACCCGTACTGTGTGCTGTAGATGCCGCTGAGAGCCAGAAGCCCGTCAAAAAGATCCGGCCTGCGCAGGTAGAGGTTTGCCGCGTGGGTGGCGCCGAGGCTGCACCCGAAGACGAGAACGCCGGAAGGGCGGTTCCCGCCGTTTCGTTCGGCAGTCCTGTCCATCATGAACGGAACCATCTCATCGGTGATATAGCGGATCCAGTCCTCGTGGCGGCGGATCCGGTCATACGGGTGGGCATTTGACGAGTAAGTCTCCGTGTCGATGGTGTCGATGGAAAAAACCATGACCTGACCGGACTCGATGTAATCTGCCCAGTAATCCGTCATTTTAAAATTTTCAAAATCAAAGAAACGGCCGTCCTGACAGGGAATAAAAAGAACCGGACGTCCGGAATGGCCGTATACCTTGCACTCCATCTCCCGGCCGAGGGCGGGGCTGTAATCCTTAAAATACTGTACTTCCATAATGAATAATCTCCTGTGTCTTAAGTTTTGTGCTTCCTTAATAATAGCACAGAGAAGAGTCTTGGGCAAATTATTCTGAAAGAAACTTTTCGCGGCGGGAGCGGTGACCCTTGACAAAGAAAATAGATGTTGCTAGAATGGTTAAAGTTTGAAAAACAGTACATTTATGGAGGCGTTTCCGTGGAGAGAAGACAGGTACTTTCTTTGCTGGTTGAAAATACGCCGGGCGTGGTCAGCCATATTTCCGGACTGTTCAGCCGCCGGGGGTTTAATATTGACAGTTTTTCGGCCGGAGTGACGGCGGATCCCCGGTTTACGAGGGTAACTGTCGTGGCGCGCGGCGACGAGCTGGTGCTGGAGCAGATTCAGAAGCAGCTCGCAAAGCTTGAGGATGTCATTGATATCAAGAAGCTCAGGGAGGGCGATTCGGTCTGCCGCGAGCTGATTCTCGTGAAGCTTCGCGCCAGGGACATCGACCGTCAGGAGATTCTGGCCGTGGCGAATATTTTCCGTGCCAAAATCGTGGATGTCAGCAGTGATTCCATGGTGATCGAACTGACCGGTGAACAGCG
The DNA here is from genome assembly GCA_021203115.1 of Clostridiales bacterium. Lineage (GTDB taxonomy): Bacteria > Bacillota > Clostridia > Lachnospirales > Lachnospiraceae > Eubacterium_I. The sequence continues at coordinate 5,430 of JAJQBV010000073.1, forward strand.
CAAACTGGACGCGTTTATCGATCTGGTGAAGGGTTATGACATTCTTGAACTGGCGAGGACCGGTGAGACCGGTCTCAGCCGCGGCGATAAGAATGTTCGGATGCTGTGACGCCGTATTTCTTTGTAACTGTTCAGAACCCACTGTTTTTCTACAAATTTACCTGGTTCTGAATAATTAACACATCTTATAAATAAACATATGGAGGATATGTCATGTCAGAAGCAAAAATTTACTATCAGGAAGATTGCAACCTTGCCGCTCTCGAGGGCAAGACGATCGCGGTCATCGGCTACGGCAGCCAGGGACACGCACATGCGCTGAATGCAAAGGAGTCCGGATGCAACGTCATCATCGGCCTCTATGAGGGCAGCAAGTCATGGGCGAAGGCGGAAGCGCAGGGTCTTAAAGTTTATACGACAGCCGAGGCTGCGAAGATGGCGGATATCATCATGATCCTGATCAATGATGAGAAGCAGGCCGATATGTACAAAAAGGACATCGAGCCGAATCTGGAGCCCGGCAATATGCTGATGTTTGCACACGGCTTTAATATTCATTACGGCTGCATCGTGCCTCCGGCGGATGTGGATGTCACTATGATCGCTCCCAAGGGACCGGGTCACACTGTCCGCAGCGAGTATCAGGCAGGCAAGGGTGTGCCGTGTCTGGTCGCAGTGGAGCAGGATGCCACGGGAAAAGCGCTTGAGATCGCACTGGCCTATGCGCTGGCAATCGGCGGTGCCCGTGCGGGTGTTCTTGAGACGACCTTCCGCACCGAGACGGAGACCGACCTCTTCGGCGAGCAGGCGGTTCTCTGCGGCGGTGTCTGCGCTCTGATGCAGGCAGGCTTTGAGACGCTCTGCGAGGCGGGCTATGATCCGAGAAACGCATACTTTGAGTGCATCCACGAGATGAAGCTGATCGTTGACCTGATCTACCAGTCCGGTTTTGCCGGCATGAGATATTCCATCTCGAACACGGCTGAGTACGGCGACTACGTGACCGGTCCGAAGATCATCACCGACGATACCAAGAAGGCGATGAAAAAGATCCTGTCCGACATTCAGGACGGCACATTTGCGAGCGAGTTCCTGCAGGATATGTCTCCTTCCGGACGCCAGGTACACTTCAAGGCGATGCGCAAGCGCGCGGCTGAGCATCCGGCTGAGATCGTGGGCGCAGAGGTCCGCAAGCTGTACAGCTGGAACGGCGAGGACAAGCTGATCAACAACTAGTTACTATTCACGGTAAAGGACCGTGAATAGTATAATAAAGAAAGAGAATGGTATGGCAAAGATGCCATACCATTTTTCTTAAAAATCCTACACAGAGGGGAATATAACCATGGGAAAGATATTTCGATTTCATACAGATGTAGATACGGACCAGATCATTGCGTCCCAGTATCTGCTCTATCCGACGGTCGATGAGATGAAGGAGCATACCTTTGAATCACTGAGCCGGAGCTTTGCATCGGAGGTGCGGCCGGGCGATTTTGTCGTGGCAAATGAGAATTTCGGCTGCGGGTCTTCCCGGGAGCAGGCGCCGGCCGTTTTGAAAGCGCTGGGGATCAAGGCTGTGATTGCCAAATCCTTTGCCCGGATTTTTTACCGCAACGCCATCAATATCGGCCTTCCGGTCATCGTGAGCAAGGAGCTCTACGATGCGGTCGAAGACGGGGATGAGATGGAGCTGTCCCTGACGGACGGTGTAGCAAACGTTGGACGCCGTAACATTAAAAAAAAAAAGCTTCCGCCGTATATGCAGGGGATTCTTGATCAGGGCGGATTGATCGCCTCGCTCAACAAAGAATAACGGATATCAGACCGGTGCAAAACGGAGGACAGAAAATATGGGAATGACAATGGCGGAAAAAATTATCGCTGCGGCGGCCGGTATCGATGAGGTCAGAGCGGGCGATATTCACACGGTGGAAGTAGATCAGCTGATGAGCAACGACGGAACCACGCATCTCACCATCGATATGTATCATAATAAATTGAAGCATTCCCGCATAGCGGATCCGAAAAAACTGGTATGGATCGTGGATCACAATGTCCCGGCGGACAGCCCGAAGACCGCCGCATCACACAAAAAAATGCGGGACTTTGCGAAAGAACACGGGATCACCTATTATGAGGGAAAAGGGGTCTGCCATCAGATCATGATGGAAAATCATGTGCGCCCCGGAGAACTGATTTTCGGCGCGGACAGTCATACCTGTGCCTACGGCGCGCTCGGCGCTTTCGGAACCGGTGTGGGGTGCACGGATTATCTGTATGCCATGGTGACCGGTACGTCATGGGTGCTTGTCCCTGAGACCATCCGTTTTTATCTCACTGGCAGTCTCCCGAAGGGCGTCTATGCCCGCGACCTGATTTTGACGATCATCGGGAGAATCGGCGCGAACGGAGCCAACTATAAGGCCATGGAGTTTGCCGGGGACGGCATGAAAAGTCTGACGATGAGCGACCGCATTGCCATCTGCAACCTCTGCGTGGAGGCTGGCGCTAAAACTGCGCTGATGGAAGTGGACGAGATTGCCATGGAGTATCTGAAGGAGCGGGGGAGAGAACCCAAACATATCTTTCAGAGTGATGCGGACGCAGTTTTTGCAGAGGAGTACGAGATTGACCTGAGTCAGATCACTCCGGTGGTGGCGAAGCCGCATTTTGTAGACAATCTGGTCAACGCGAAAAAGTGTGCAGGCACCAGAATCGACGAGGCATTCCTTGGCTCCTGCAACAACGGGCGGATCGAGGATCTCCGGGTCGGCGCAGAGATTATCCGGGGACGGAAGGTGCATCCCATGGTTCGCTTCCTTGTGGTTCCGACCAGCCAGGAGGTCTATGCGCAGGCGCTGAAGGAAGGCCTGATTCAGACCTTTATGGAGGCGGGAGCGATCGTGATGAATGCGAACTGCAGTGTCTGCTGGGGAAGCTGCCAGGGCGTGATCGGCGAGGGCGAGACCCTGATCAGCACCGGCACGAGGAATTTTAAAGGCCGCGCGGGTCATGCGGACTCTTTTGTGTATCTGGCCTCGGCGGCAACCGTGACGGCCTCGGCAATCAAAGGTGAGATCGCGACAGCGGATATGCTGGATTGAATGGGAAGGAGAATGTACCATGGATAAATTTACAGGAAGGGTCTGGGTTCTCGGCGACGACATTGATACCGATATCATCATGCCGACAGAGTACCTTGCCCTGCAGACGGTGGAGGATATGAAGCCGTATGCGTTTTCCCCGCTCCGCCCGGAGCTGGCGGCGCAGATGCAGCCCGGCGATATCATTGTAGCAGGGAAAAATTTCGGCTGCGGATCTTCCCGGGAGCAGGCGCCGGAGGTGATCAAGGCGCTGGGCATCCGCTGTGTTATTGCGAAGTCCTATGCCCGGATTTTCTTCCGCAACTCGATCAATAACGGTCTGCTTCTGATTGAGAATTCAGACCTGCAGGCGGAGGTGGCAGAGGGAGATGAGATCACCGTGACGGTGGGAGAGCAGATCACTCTCGGGGAAAAGGTTTTCCCGATTGCATCCCTTCCGGATAATCTGCTGGAAATTATTCAGGCAGGCGGATTGGTCCGTGCGATGCGCAAACGGAACGGACTTGCGTGATTACAGATTACAGTGGGAGGAAGATGCGATATGGGTTCAACCATGATAGAAAAAATAATCGGGCGGAACGTAAAGCGGGATGTGCGCCCGGGTGACATTGTGACGGTCAATGTGGACCGGGTCATGATTCACGATATTTTTATCCCGTTTGTGGCGGATAAGTTTGAGGAGATGGGATTTCAGAAGCTCTGGGATCCGGACAGGGTCGTCCTGATCTACGACCATCTCGTCCCGGCCAGCCAGGTGGATGACACGCGGCATTTTCGTGTCGGAAATGAATTTGCCGAGAAGTACGGCATGACACATATCCACCGCTCTGACGGGATCTGTCATCAGCTGATGACGGAAGCAGGATATGTAAAGCCGGGCGATATTGTGTTCGGGGCAGACAGCCACACGACGACATACGGCTGCGTGGGGGCGTTTTCCTCCGGAATCGGCTACACGGAGATGGCCGGTATTCTGGGAACCGGACAGCTCTGGGTGCGCGTCCCGGAGACGATCAGGGTGACGGTAACAGGTACGCTCCCGGACAATGTCACCTCAAAGGATGTCATCCTGACGCTGATCGGCGATCTGGGGGCGGACGGCGCGACCTACAAGGCGCTGGAGTTTCACGGCGATACCATCGAAAATATGTCCGTTGCAAGCCGCATGACGATGTCGAATATGGCAGTGGAAGCGGGGGCAAAATGTGCGCTGTTTGAGGCGGATGAAAAGACGGCGGAATACTGCGAGATGACGCTAGGAGAGGCGGAGAAAAGTCTTGCGGCGGATGCGGATGTTTCCTATGTGAGAGAAATTACCTACCGTGCGGAGGAGATGGTTCCGGTTCTTGCATGCCCCTCGCAGGTGGACAGGATCCGTCCGGTGTC
>JAJQBV010000051.1:0-1733 GCA_021203115.1 Clostridiales bacterium
TTCAAGGCTTGGAGCGATTCTTTAACTGTACTAACTGTCAAAGACGGGAGTATACTTTATCTTATTGCCGTTGATAAGAAAAAATCTATTCACCGTGTTGGAAATATGATATAATTCCAGTTATGGTAACACAGATTGAAAAAATAAATGCAGTACAACCGGAAAAAGAAAAGATTCAGGCGGCAGCCGGCATTATTCGCAGTGGCGGTCTGGTCGCGTTTCCAACGGAGACGGTATACGGACTGGGAGCCGATGCGCTCCTGCCGGAGGGTTCCCGCCGCATTTATGCGGCGAAGGGCCGCCCTTCGGACAATCCGCTGATTGTTCATATCGCGGATTTCGGTGCGCTTGACCGGATTGTCCGCGCGCTCCCGCCGCAGGCGCGGATGCTGGCGGATGCGTTCTGGCCGGGGCCGCTGACCATGATTTTTCAGAAGAGCGATGCGGTCCCTTATGAGACGACCGGAGGATTGGACACCGTAGCCGTCCGCATGCCGAATCATGCGGTGGCGCTGGAGCTGATCCGGGCGGGCGGCGGCTATATCGCAGCGCCAAGCGCCAATACCTCCGGCCGTCCGAGCCCCACCACGGCGGCGCATGTTTATACGGATCTGCAGGGGAAAATCCCGATGATTCTTGACGGCGGCGCGGTCGGGATCGGCATAGAGTCCACGATCATTGACCTGAGCGGTATTTCGAGGCGTGCAGACGGGACGTGGGCCGGCGACGAAATGCCGATGATCCTGCGGCCGGGCTATATTACCGGGGAGATGCTGTCGGATGTGATCGGCTCGGTCTGCGACGACCCCGGCCTTGCGGGGACAGGGGAGAACATGCGGCCGAAAGCTCCCGGGATGAAATACCGTCACTATGCGCCGAAGGCGGAGCTTACCGTTGTCAGTGGGGAACCGCATCGCGTGGCGGTGCGCATGAACGCGATTGCGGAGGAAAACCGTTCGAGAGGGGAGCGCACCGGCATCATCTGCACCGAGGAGACAAGGGAATGGTACCGCGCGGATGTGGTGAAGTGTATCGGCAGCCGGGGAGACGCGGACAGCATTGCCCGAAACCTCTACGCTTTTCTGCGTGAGTTTGACGATCTGGGCGTGGACCGGATCCTCTCGGAGAGCTTCGCCGACCTGAGGATCGGAAAGGCTGTTATGAACCGTCTGCTCAAAGCCGCGGGGCAGCGCGTGATCGAGGTGTGAGATGAATCTTGTCCAGACTTACGGAAATATGATAAAAAAATACGCGCCGGATCATCCGCGGGCAGCAGAACGCATGATCAAAACCGGTCTGGCGCTGGAGCTGTTTCGGACGAAGCACCTGGCGGATCGCAACATACCGGCGGCATGGCGGTATCTGAATACGTACGCGGTGGGGGAGGTATTGGCGGCGCTGCGGCGGCCGGAGCATACTGTGTGGGCCAATATTTTTGCTCCGGTGGAGATCCTGCAGTGTTTTGATGTACACACCCTTTCGGTCGAGTGTCTGGCCTCCTTTCTGTCCGGATTTACCATTGAGAATTATTTTCTGGATTACGCGGAGGATGAGGGGATTGCGCCGACGCTCTGCTCCTACCATAAAAATTTCATCGGCGCCGTCGACAGCCGTGTGATCTCACCGGCGGCATTTGCCGTGACGACCTCAACGATCTGTGACGGAAATGTCAATACCTTCCGCTATCTGTCGGAAAAGCACCATGTTCCCTCATTTCTTCTGGATATTCCGGA
>JAJQBV010000051.1:1743-9875 GCA_021203115.1 Clostridiales bacterium
CTTTGGAGGCGGAGGCTTATGTCGTCGACCAGCTCCGGGAGATGATCGGATGTCTCTCCGATACGTTCGGGAAAAGTTTGGATGTGGACCGGCTGCGCGAGGTGCTGGATCGGGAGAACCGTTCCAAGGAAAGCTACCGCCGGACGCTCTCCATGATGAGGACAAAGGAGTATCCCGGCACTCTGACAATGCAGATGTTTATGCTGTTTGCGAATCATCTGAATATCGGAACACCGGAGATTTTTGATTTCTATCGTATGATGGAGGCGGAGGTGGCCGCCGCGCCGGAGTTTCACGGTGTCAATATTTTCTGGGTGCATCTTCTGCCGTACTATCAGGAGACCTTAAAGCGCTATTTTAACGGAAGCCGGGATTATCAGATTCAGGGCCTTGAGATGAGCCTGGATTACATGGAGCCGCTGGACATCGATCATCCGCTGGAGGCGCTGGCGAAGAAGATGATCAATAACATTTATACCGGTTCCTACGAGCGAAAGGCAGATATGGTGCAGGAGGTCGTAAAGGAAATCCGCCCTGACGGGGTGATTAATTTCTGCCACTGGGGATGCAAGCAGTCCTCCGGCGGAACCCTGATCCTGAAGCAGAAGATGGAGGAGATTGGTATGCCGTTTCTGATTCTCGACGGAGACGGGATGGACCGCCGCAACAGCCACGACGGGCAGATCCGGCCGCGGTTTGAGGCATTCTTAGAGATTATAGAGGCACATAAACATGCCGGAAGCAGTATGGAGACAGAGGATACGGGACGAGGTGAACCGCGATGATTGCATACATGTGCAAATACGCTCCCATTGAGATTGTGGAGGCTTTTGACACGCCGGTGATCCTGATGGAGCCGCATGTCGCGAATTTTACGCAGGCGGACACGCTGATGCACCCGAATATGTGCTCCTATGTCAAGGCGGTGCTGGAGGAGTTCGGAAACGGAAACTACGAGGGGATGCTTTTTACCATCTGCTGTGACAGTGCGCGGAGATTGTATGATACGCTGCGGATTCGTTATCCGGAAAAGTTTTTCTTTTGCTTTGACCTTCCGAGGAAGGTCAACGATGCCACCGTCTCCCTTTACACGCGGCAGATGGAGGCATTGATACGGAGATATGCCGCATTTTCGGGAAAGCATTTTGATTCGGAGAAACTGGCTGACCATTGCAACAGGGAGTTTGAGATGCAGCTTCGCAAAAAGGAGCTGCGGGAGGCGGGAGCGCTTCCGGAGAAGACGGCGGATCTTCGGGTTTGTCTGGCGGGGGCACGGCCCGGCTCCGAGATCAGGAGGCTCATCGAGAGCGAGGGCGCCGAAATTGCCCTTGATCTGACCTGCACCGGCATTGTCCGGACATATGAGGTTGACCCGGAGAACATTCTGCAAAGCTATGCGCGAAGCCTGCTCGGACAGATCCCCTGCATGCGGATGAGTCAGGTGGCGGAGCGCAGGCAGAGGCTGTTGGAGATGGCGGCCGGGCTGGACGGTATTATCTATCACACGGTTAAGTTCTGCGATATCTACTCTTATGAATATACAAGGCTGAAAGAGGAGGAAAATCTGCCCATGGTGAAGCTGGAGACGGATGCCACCAGTCAGGGTGCCGGGCAGATCCTGACCCGCGTGGAGGCGTTCCTGGAATCGCTGCGCGCGCGCAGACGGCATGAACGGCAGGAGGTACAGAGCGGTTTGCCGCGTGGAGGCAGTTCGGAAGAACGTGTGGCAGAATTATGCCGAAGCTGTTTTACGGACGATGCGGAGGCGGAGCCGCGTCTGAGCCGGAACGATGTGGAGGCAGACCGGCAGCTGCCCGGCTATAATATAGGAAGAAAAGGAGAACATCCGATGTATGTGATGGGAATTGACAGCGGTTCTACATCCACCAACGCGGTTATTTTAAACGAAAAACGGGAGATCCTGTCATGGGCGGTCATCCGCACCGGCGCGCGAAGCGGCGACAGTGCGGAGAAGATTCTGCGGGAGATTCTGGAAAAAGCAGGGCTTGACCGGGAAGAAATCTCTCTGATTATATCCACCGGCTACGGGAGGGTCAGCATCCCGTTTGCAGACCGGAATGTGACGGAGATTAGCTGCCACGCGAAGGGGGCTCATTTTCTGAATCCGGCTGTCCGCACGATTCTGGATATCGGCGGGCAGGATTCCAAGGCAATCCGGCTGGATGCGCACGGGGATGTGGCGGATTTTGTCATGAATGACAAGTGTGCTGCCGGTACCGGGCGGTTTCTGGAGATGATGGCGCGGACGCTGGAGATTGACATTGAGGAGTTGGGGCCGCTCTCGCTGAAATCCACGCAGAATGTGGAGATCAGCAGCATGTGTTCCGTTTTCGCGGAATCAGAGGTGATTTCCCTCATTGCACAAAACAAGGAGACGGCGGACATTGCCCGCGGCATTCACCGGGCGATCGCCGGAAAGGCGGTTTCTCTCCTGAAACGGGTGGGATTGGAGAAAGAGTTTATGATGACCGGCGGCGTTGCCAAAAATCCCGGCGTGGTGAGCGCGCTGGAGGAGAGTCTGGGTTCCCCGCTTTATATCTATGAACAGCCGGAGATTGTCGGCGCGCTGGGCGCGGCGCTCTTCGGTCTGGAGTTTGCCGTGACAGAGCATCTTTAAGTGTACCAATCCATAACAGGCAGAAGATAAGAGATACGGAGACGATGAGAGAAAAACGAAGAAAACATTTACCGAAATTTCCCGAAAAAATCACAGGCGTTATTCTGATTTTCTGTTTGATACTGGCATGGCTGTGCGTTGTTCTGATCTATGACATTTATGTCAGCAGGAAGGAATCGGCGGATATGAAAACCGGATCGGCTGAGGAGCAGATCGAGCTGGAGCTGGTCTATGCCTATCAGAATCCCCAGTGGAATTCCGCCATTGAGAACGTGGTTCGGGAGTTCGAGGAGGCGTACCCGAATATCAGTATCAGCTATGAAGTCAATTACGAGGACAGTGTCTACGAGGATATCCTGACGAAGCGGATCGCGCGGGGGGAGCTGGGGGATATCGTCCAGCTGAAAACGCCGGAAGCCTACGCGGCGAGCGGACTTCTCGGGGAGATCACGGATGAGGTCGCTTCTCTGGTCTCCTCTGTCTATACCTATGACGGGAGTGTGTATGGCGTCGGCGCCGTGGAGTCGACATGGGGCGTTCTCTACAACCGGACTCTTTTTGAGGAGTACGGGCTGGAAGAGCCGGAGACTTATGATGATTTTCTGGAGATCTGTCAAACACTGAGCGATAACGGGGCCACTCCGATCGGCATCGGAGGGTCCGATCTGTGGCATATGGAGTTCTGGGTGAATCACTTTTTCCACACAGACATTCTCACGGTGGACGCGGATTGGCTGAAAAAATGCAGTACCGGAGAAACGGCGTGGACAAACGAGGAGGCGGAGGTCATGATGGGGCATCTGTATGATCTCTGCGCGCAGGGATATGTGAATACCTCATGGCTGTCTACGACGGATACCAGTCTTTCCTACATGATGTCAGAGGGCGAGGTTGCTCTGATCTATACCGGACCGTGGACCGCGACGGCGATTCAGCAGCTGAACCCGGAGATGGATCTCGGCTGGTTTTATGTGCCGGACGAATCCGGTATAATCTATGCCACGGATAATCTGGATACTTTCTGGTCGGTGACGGCGGAGTGTGCCGGGGATGAGGAGAAATACGAGGCGGCGATGACATTTCTCTCATGGTTTTACTCAGATGATGCGTACACGGAGCTCTGCGAGGCGTCCGGGACATTCCCTCTCACGGGTGTGCAGACAGACTATGAGGAGGGCTCTGTCCTTGAGGATGCGTGGGAGGCATTTCAGGCTGCGGATGAGCGCGTTTCCGTTTATATCGGGAATGAGGATACGCCGGAGGACTTTGAAAAAAACATGCTGGAGCTGGTGCAGCAGATCATGAACGGAGACTGCTCCGTGGAGGAGGGTCTGCAGCAGATTCAGAAAGTATGGAACCGGTCAGAGGCGGGAGGCGCGTCATGAGCAAAAAGAAATACCGGACAACCTTTTCCAAAATGACGGTCGCTTTTATCTTTTTCGGGCTGATTCCGCTGTTGCTCTTAAGCCTGTTTTTCTTCCTGCGCTACAGCGGGCTGCTTCGCGACAACATGACGGCGGCCTACTCGGATATGACCGTATATGTGGCGAACAATATAGAGGATCTCATGGACAATGTGGATGAGGCCATGGGCGAACTGTATGATTATCAGGATTCGGTCGGAAATACGCTGGCGGAGGTTTTGACGGATGTAACGGCGGAGCGGTCTGAACGCGAGCTTGCCGTTCGGGAGGCGCTCGGCGATATCATGGCAAAGAGCGAATTCATCTCATCCCTCCGGCTGGCGGATACATACGGAAATGTCTACAGCCTGTATTACAGTCAGGGAAAAACGCTTCGAAATGATGCCGAGTCCCGTACCACCATGGATGTCTATCAGGAAGGGGACAGCCTGACCGAGATGATGCTGTTCGGCACATTCCCTGAGGCGGAGATCTGTGTCAACTCGGAGGATTATATTTTCAGCCTTGTCCGCAACTATATGGATGTAACTTCCATTGAGACGACGTGCAGCCAGCGGCTGGCGACGCTGTATGCGGATATCAATGTCGATGATATCGAGGAGCTGATCGAGAAATCCAGTCTGAACAAAGGCAGCTTTTATGTGTACAGCCCGGCGGCCTCCTCCTACATCTACAGCGGCGATACGGGGGATTATCTGGGAAGCAGCCATCCGCTTTCTTTCTGCGAAGAACTGCTCGACGGCGGCAGCGGCTATGAAAAAATCGGCAGTCAGTGGGTCTTTTATCAGAAAATATCCGACGTAGATGCCTATGCGGTTCTGGTTATGGAAAACAGCGATATTATGGGGGCTTTTTATCAGAGTGTTTCAATTCTGATTCTGATCGTTGCTTTTGTAGGTGCGTTTCTTCTGGTTTTGTATATGATGTTTTCGGTTTGGATGAGCGAGCCGACGAGGAAACTGAAGGCGGCCATGGAAGAGGTGGAGCAGGGGAATCTGGATGTCCGGGTGGAGCTGGACACAAATGATGAGATGGAATATGTGGCGGATGGGTTTAACCACATGACGGAGCGGCTGACGGACTATATCAATCAGGTGTATGTGGCGCAGATCTGTCGGCAGGACGCGGAGATGAATGCCCTGAAAATGCAGATTCAGCCGCACTACCTGTACAATTCGCTGGACATTATCCGCATGACCGCTCTGGAGCAGAATGACCGGAAAACAGCGCAGTTGCTGGAGAGCCTGGCAAAGCAGCTTCGGTATGTGATGGGTCCCCAGTCGGAGCGGGTATACCTGAAGGATGAGATCGACTCCATACGGGAATACTTTGTGATGATGCGGATCCGCTATGAGGAGAGGATATCGCTGATGATCTATTTGAAAGATGCGGATCAGACGCTGATGATCCCGAAGCTGATTCTCCAACCCATGGTGGAAAATGCGATTCGCCACGGCCTTCGGGAGAAAAAAGGCTATGGCGCGGTGGCAATCCGCGTGGAGAGAAAGAGCGATCATCTGGAGATTGTGGTGATGGATGACGGCGTTGGCATGGACGAGGAAGGTGTGCGGCACATTATGGATTCTCTTGAAAACCACGAGGTTGGCACGATTGAATCGGACGGAACAGCCAGTATCGGCATGCAGAATGTGTATGACCGGATCAAGCTGAACTGCGGCGCTGAATACGGATATACGGTACAGAGTACAAAGGGAATGGGAACAGTCATAACATTTACACTGCCGATCTGGAAGGAGCCATGAGTATGCGAAAAGCAATCATTGCGGACGATGAGAGAGTGATCGTGAGAGGGCTAAAAAGACTGATTGACTGGGAGGCGCTCGGCATTGAGATCGTCGCGGAGGCCAACGATGGGACAGAGCTGATGGAGTACATTCTGCGCGAGGAACCGGATGTCGTGGTGGCGGATATCCAGATGCCCGGGATCAGCGGGCTGGAGGTGCTGCGCCGGTACAATGAGCACGGCGGAAAGGCAAAGTTTATCTTTGTCAGTGCATATCAGGAGTTTTCCTATGCACAGGAGGCGATCAAAAACGGGGCGGTGGATTATCTCTTAAAGCCGGTGGGGGAAAAGGATCTGGAGGATGCCGTGAAGAAGGCGCTTCAGATTCTGGAGGAACAGAACACGGCCGAGATTTTTAAGCCCGAGAAGGATGAGTTCCGGAAGCTGTTCGAGGACATTAATAATGGAAGAAACTATGAGAATGAGGACCTGTATCAGATGTTCCGGGAGGAGCAGATTGACCTTCGCGACTGCTTTTATGTCGGCATCAGCGCCGGCATCCGGCCGGATGTTGCAGCCAGACTGAACGAGGAGTCCTTCGGGCAGTTTAATCTGACGCGGTTTTCTGTATTTAACCGTCTGTCGGAGGCGTTTGGTTCGCAAAAGATCGGGTTTATCATTAAAAAGGATGAGGATGCCCTGCATCTCATGGGCGTCTTTCCGAATGAGGACCGGGAGGTGTTTGCGGAAAAATATGTGGAGCCGATTCGGGATCGGGTTGAGAGGGAGTGCGGGGTCGAACTCTGTATGGGAATCGGCACGGCGACAGATGAGCCGCCGGAAATGCTGCAGTCTTATAAAGAAGCGAAATTTGCGTTCGGACTCTATCCTTTTGAGGAGAAGACCATCCTTGACGCGTCAAAGATTCATCGGGAATATCATGTCTCTTTTGAGGACTATAAGGAGGATGTGGAACAGGCGTTCCGCGCGATCATCGCCAAGGATGAGCATGTGATGGACTGGATCGATCGGATCATGGATGATATTGAGTCCATTCACTATGGAAACTGGAATGCGGTCGTCATGCGGACCATGACGTTTGCCGGAGACCTTGGCTTTAAGTTGAATCAGTACCGTCTGCTGGATGTGGATTTCTATGAGATGCAGGACGAGCTTCAGCAGAAGGTATATGCACAATATACGATGGCGAGTCTGAAGAAATGTGTTCATGCGCACTATGAAGATCTGATTCAGCGGGTTTACGCCAAGGGCAGATCCGAGGATAAGGTGCTGATCGAGGACGTGAAGCGTTATATCCGCCAGAATTATAATAAGGATCTCTCAATTAAAGAGCTGGCCTCGGTGGCCTGCGTCAGCCAGAATTATTTCAGCGCTATGTTCAAGAAGGAGACCGGGCAGAACTACAAGGCGTATCTGACCTCGATTCGCATGGATGAAGCGCTGAGGTTGCTGCGGGAGACGGATTACAAGACGTATGAGATCGGTGAGCGGGTAGGTTATAATAATGTGCGGCGCTTTGTGGATGCCTTTAAGCAGATCTATTCGGTCAGCCCGATGGAGTACCGGAAGGCGCTGAGGGAGAAATAGGTTATCTCTCCCAACGGCCGGATGCGCCGCATGGCAGTACAAGGCTGCTTGCGGTGACGGGCAGTCCGATTTCCTCTGCGGTGACGGTGCCGCCGTACGGCCGCATTTCGGTGCCGAGCATGTAGGCGAGGACTGCCGGCTGCAGGCCGGTGGTATAGGAGTTGATGAGGAAAAAGAGAGGATCATCGGACAGGAGCCGGGTGCACAGTTTTACCAGCGGATAGATGCAGTCCTCGATTTTCCAGATTTCTCCCTTGGGGCCGCGGCCGTAGGAGGGAGGATCCATGATGACAGCGTCGTAGCGGTTTCCGCGGCGGATTTTCCGTTCCACGAACTTGACGCAGTCGTCCACGAGCCAGCGGATGGGGGCATCCGCCAGGCGGGAGGAGGCTGCGTTTTCTTTTGCCCACTGGACCATGCCTTTGGAGGCGTCCACATGGGTCACGGCGGCTCCGGCCGCAGCGGCGGCGAGCGTTGCACCGCCGGTGTAGGCGAAGAGATTTAAGACCCGGACCTGCCTGCCTGCCTTTCGGATTTTTTCGGAGAACCAGACCCAGTTTGCGGCCTGTTCCGGGAAAAGGCCGGTGTGCTTGAAGCTGAACGGTTTCAGGTTGAAGGTCAGGCCGAGAGCGGGATATCGGTTGCTCAACTGATGCGGAAGGTCAAAACTCTCCCTGTCTCCGCCGCCCGGTTTGGTGCGGTGATAGTGCGCGTGCGG
>JAJQBV010000045.1 GCA_021203115.1 Clostridiales bacterium
CTTCTGCTTCGCCCGCACACCAGCGAGCGGGCGAAGCAGAAGGTAGTCGATCTGGCGAAGATTGTGGCGCGTTACAGCGGGCCGATCCGCCTCAACATCGTGAACTTTACGGATATCCAGCTATATATTTACGATAAATGCCCGCACGACGAGCTGACGATCATCATGCGCCGCTATATGATGAAGATTGCGGAGCATTTTGCGCAGGAGACCGGCTGCCTCGGCCTGATTACCGGGGAGAGCATCGGGCAGGTGGCGAGTCAGACCATGAAGTCCCTCGCGGCGACCAACGAGGTCTGCACGATGCCAGTCTACCGGCCGCTGATCGCGTTTGACAAAAATGACATTATCGAGATATCGGAAAAGATCGACACCTATGAGACATCCATTTTACCCTATGAGGACTGCTGCACCATCTTTGTCGCAAAGCATCCGGTGACAAAGCCGAATCTCAATGTGATTCACCGTTCGGAGAAGAAGCTGAGTGAGAAAATCGACGAGCTGGTAGAGACGGCGATCCGGACGACGGAGACGGTGGAAGTGCGGCCGTAGGATTTTTTACATGAAATGAACCGTGAGTATTTTATGACATGAAAAACGGGCACCCGGCCTGTGAGCCGGATCCCCGTATTGATTCTTCCATTAATCGTATTGCGCGGATATCCTACTTTGCAAGATACGCTTCCAGCAATGCGATGACCTCATCCGCCTGTGCATCGTCGGCATGGATAGAGAGCTCGATCGGTCTCGACAGGTCAAGGCTGAAAATGCCAAGCAGAGACTTGGCATCGATCACATATCTGCCGGAAATCAGATCAAAGTCATAATCAAACCGGGAAATATCCTTGACAAAACTTTTGACCTTGTCAATGGAATTTAAGGATACCAGAACTTTCTTCATAATAAATACCTCCCCAAAAGTTCAAAACCAGTGTAGTACCGTTTGTATACTATCGTAATTTATCCGAAAAGTCAACCGGACTTTATGTATAAAATCAGATACCGCCGCACAGAGCGGAGAAAGGAGCTGCCATGAAACGCGCGGCGCTTCACAGTCTGGGCTGTAAAGTAAACGCATATGAAACCGAAGCGATGCGGCAGATGCTGGAACAGTCGGGATACGAGATCGTCCCCTTTCACGAGGAGGCTGATCTGTATGTGATCAACACCTGTTCGGTCACGAATATGGCGGACCGCAAGTCGCGCCAGATGGTTCACCGCGCGCGGAAATTAAACCCGGATGCGATCGTGGTGGCCGCTGGGTGTTATGTCCAGACGAATCCGGATCAGGCGGCGGAGGACATGGCGGTTGACATTGTGATCGGGAACAACCGCAAACAGGATCTGATCGCCCTGATTGAGAACTTTGAACATAACCGGTCTGTCAGCACTCCGGAAAATGAAAAACAGACGAGAGCGGTTCTTGACATCAACCTGCCGGGACAGGATTATGAGGAGCTGAAAGTCGACCATCCCGCGGATCACACCCGCGCTTTCCTGAAGGTGCAGGACGGATGCAACCAGTTCTGTACCTACTGTGTGATTCCGTATGCCAGGGGGCGGGCGCGCAGCCGCCGTCCGGAGGATGTTGTGCGCGAGACGGAGGAACTGGCCCGAAACGGGTTCCGTGAGATCGTTCTGACCGGCATCCACCTGAGCTCCTACGGGCTGGACATCGGCTGTAAGCTTTTGGATTTGATCTGCGCCGTTCATGCGGTGGAGGGTATCCGCCGGATCCGTCTGGGTTCGCTGGAACCGGGGATCATCACGGAGGAGTTTGTCCGGGCGCTGGCGGGGATGGAGAAGGTTTGCCCGCATTTTCATCTTTCCCTCCAGAGCGGAAGCGACACGGTGCTGCGCCGGATGAACCGCCGGTACACAACGGAAGAATATTATCATAAATGTGAGCTTTTGCGGCAATACTATGAACATCCGGCGCTGACTACCGATATCATTGTCGGATTTCCGGGGGAGACGGAGGAGGAGTTTGCCGGGACCTGCGCGTTTGTACAAAAGGTCGATTTTTACGAGATCCATGTGTTTAAATATTCCAGACGGCGCGGAACGGCGGCAGACCGGATGGAGGGACACCTTCCGGAGAGCGTTAAGACAGAGCGGAGCCACCGGCTGATGGAGATCACCAAAGAGCAGAAAGAGCAGTTTTGCACGTGGTATGAGGGGCGCACGGTGGAGGCGCTGTTTGAGGAATCCGTCCGGGTAAACGGGGAGACGTGGTGGGAAGGATTCACGCCGGAGTATGTGAAAACATGGTTCCGGACAGAGGAATCTGTGCAAAACCGGATAATGAAGGTTGAATTTTTCCGATTATTAGTTTAGAATAGATGAAAACCGGTATTTTTTACGTGTATGACGAGGAAGGGAAATGCAGAATTTAACCAACACGCAGTATTTTAAGGTTCAGAAAGCCCCGGAGCTGAAGGTAGGGGATGTGCTGGAGATTGTCTACCGGGCGATGCTCGAGAAGGGCTACAGCCCGATTAACCAGATCGTCGGCTATATCATATCGGGAGATCCTACATACATCACCAGCCACAAAAACGCGCGGAGCCTGATCATGAAGGTGGAGCGGGACGAGCTGGTCGAGGAGCTTTTAAAGGACTATGTTGAGAAACACTCATGGGAACGGGAGAATGACGGATGCGCCTGATGGGTCTTGATTTCGGTTCCAAAACGGTGGGGGTTGCGGTGAGCGACCCTTTGTTTCTTACTGCGCAGGGTGTGGAGATTATCCGGAGAAAGTCGGCGGGGAAGCTGAGGCAGACCCTTGCCCGGATCGAGGAGCTGATCCGGGAGTATGAGGTGGAGAAGATCGTCCTCGGCTATCCGAAGCATATGAACAACACGGAGGGAGAGAGGTGTGAGCAGACCGTTCAGTTCCGCGACATGCTGGTCAGGCGGACCGACCTGGAGGTGGTTCTCTCGGATGAGCGGCTGACCACCGTGATGGCGGACCGCGCGATGATCGAGGCCGGGATCCGCAGGGAAAACCGCAGGGATTACGTGGATGAGCTGGCAGCGGTTTTTATTCTGCAGGGTTATCTGGATTCGCTGAAGAAAGAGTGAAGGTTTTTTCATGGAAAATATTCGTTTTACAGACCCCGATTCGGGGGAAGAGGTTTTGTTTTATGTACTGGAGCAGACATGTATCGGAGGAGTTTCCTATCTTCTCGTGACGGAGGATGAGGAGGAGGATTCCTATGCGTACATTTTAAAAGAGATACAGACAGACGGAGACGAGGTCATCTATGCTATGGTGGAGGATGATGTAGAACTGGGCGCGATTACGAAGGTCTTTGCCGAGATGCTGGAGGATGTCGATTTCGACTGTCAGTAGAGAGACGGCCTGCTTCTGCTGCGGGCTCTTTATCAGAACGGAAATTATTTATCTGGAGGTATATTTTTTGCAGAAAAAAAACAATTCAAAATTGCGGATCATACCCCTTGGCGGACTGGAAGCCATCGGGATGAATATTACTGCCTTTGAGTACGGGGACAGTATTATTGTGGTGGACTGCGGACTGGCATTTCCCGAGGACGACATGTACGGAATCGACTGCTGTGTCCCGGTGATTACTTATCTGCAGGACAACATTGAGAAGGTAAAGGGATTTTTTGTTACACACGGACACGAGGATCACATCGGGGCATTCCCCTATGTGCTTCTGGAGGTCAACGCGCCGATCTATTCCACCCGGCTGACCAACGCCCTGATCGAGCACAAGCTGGAGGAGCACAATCTTCTGGACAAGGTGCGCAGAAAGGTCGTCCACTACGGGCAGCACATCAATGCGGGCGATTTCCGCGTGGAGTTTATCAAGACAAATCACAGCATACAGGATGCAGCGGCGCTGGCGATCTACTCGCCAGCGGGGATTGTCGTCCACACCGGCGATTTCAAGGTGGATTACACACCGGTCTACGGGGATGCGATCGACCTGCAGCGCTTCGGCGAGCTCGGGAAAAAGGGAGTTCTGGCGCTGATGTGCGACAGCACGAACGCGGAACGCCCCGGCTTTACGATGACGGAGAGCGGGATCGGCAGAGTTTTTGAGAATATCTTTTCCGATCACAAAAAGCAGCGCATCATTGTCGCCACCTTCGCGTCCAATGTGGACCGGGTGCAGCAGGTCATCAATACGGCATACAAGTTCGGGCGAAAGGTCGTTGTTGAGGGGCGCAGCATGGTAAATATCATCACCATCGCGTCCGAGCTGGGATATCTGGATATCCCCGACAACATGCTGATCGACGAGGATCTCATGAAGAATTACCCGGACGAGAAGATGGTGCTGATTACCACCGGTAGCCAGGGGGAGCCGCTGGCCGCGCTGTCGCGGATGGCGATCGGAACACATAAAAAAGTAAAAATCACGCCCAACGACCTGATCGTGTTCAGCTCGAACCCGATTCCCGGAAACGAAAAGACCGTTTCCCGGATCATTAACGAGCTGTACCGGAAGAGTGCGGATGTGATCTTTCAGGATACCCATGTTTCGGGGCACGCCTGCCAGGAGGAGCTGAAGCTGATTTACTCGCTCCTGCAGCCGAAGTATGCGATCCCGATTCACGGAGAGTTCAAGCACCGGAAGGCGCAGGCACATCTCGCGGCCGGGCTTGGGATTGACAAGGATCATATTCTCATGCTCTCCTCCGGCGATGTCTTAGAGATCGACGAGGATGGCGCGGAGGTGGTGGGAACGGTTCCCCACGGATCGGTTTTTGTGGACGGCCTCGGAATCGGGGATGTCGGAAACATTGTCATGCGCGACCGCCAGCATCTGGCGGAGGACGGCATCATCATCGTGGTTCTGACACTGGAGTCGGGCAGCGGACAGCTTCTGGCGGGGCCGGATATCGTATCCCGCGGCTTTGTCTATGTGCGCGAGTCGGAGAGCCTGATGGAGGAGGCGCAGCAGGTTGTGAATGAGACGGTTGGCCGTCTGGTCGACCGGCATGTCACGGACTGGGGCAAGATTAAGTCGGGGATCCGCGACGATCTGGGTGATTTTGTCTGGAAGAAGACCAAACGCCGTCCGATGCTTATCCCGATTATCATGGAGGTTTAGTCAGTACAATGCAGGAGATAAAGGAGAGTCTGGATGAGTTTATCCGGGTGCTGCAAAAGTCGGACGCGTTTTGCCGCTATCAGGACGCCCACCGCAGGGTGCAGGAGTACCCGGAGAAGTTTCACCGCCTGCAGGAGTTCCGCAGGAAAAATTATCTGATGCAGAATTCCGGCGGGACGGCTGACCTGCTTGCCGAGTCGGAGCGCCTGATGAAGGATTATGAGGATCTGTATGTTGATCCGGTGGTGCGGGAGTTTATGGATGCGGAGGTTGCAGTCTGCCGGATTATGCAGATGGTAAACTATGAGCTGGTCACCTGTCTGGAGTTTGAGGACGTACTGGTGAACGACTGATCAGAGGAAAGCGATATGAGAAAGCCTGAGTTATTGATTCCGGCGGGCAGTCCGGAGGTTTTGCGGGTGGCAGTCAATTATGGCGCCGACGCGGTTTATATCGGGGGTGAGGCCTTCGGCCTTCGCGCGAAAGCCCGAAATTTCTCCATCGATGAGATGCGGGAGGGGATTGCATTCGCCCATTCCCGCGGTGTCCGGGTATATATCACAGCGAATATTTTTGCACACAATGAGGATCTGACTGAAGTCAGATCCTATTTTGAAGCACTGCGGCCGCTGGGGCCGGACGCGCTCATCATCTCAGACCCGGGTGTGTTTTCGATTGCGCGCGAGGTCTGTCCGGAGATCGATATCCATATCAGTACGCAGTCGAATAATACGAATTACGCGACATACCGGTTCTGGCACGGGCTCGGCGCGAAGCGGATCGTCGCGGCCAGAGAGCTCTCCCTCGCGGAGATTGCCCGGATTCGCGCGCAGATCCCGGAGGAACTGGAGATCGAGGCTTTTGTCCACGGCGCCATGTGCATTTCCTATTCGGGACGATGCCTTTTGAGCAGCTTTTTCGCCGG
Organism: Clostridiales bacterium; assembly: GCA_021203115.1. Lineage (GTDB taxonomy): Bacteria > Bacillota > Clostridia > Lachnospirales > Lachnospiraceae > Eubacterium_I. Next base: position 6,013 of record JAJQBV010000045.1, read on the forward strand.
GCGGGATGCGAACCGGGGCGCCTGTACCCACCCCTGCCGGTGGCGGTATGTTGTGATGGAGGAGACGCGACCGGGGGAGTATTTCCCGGTGTATGAGCACGAGCGTGGCACGTATATTTTTAACTCCAAAGATCTGTGTATGATCGAGCATATCCCGGAGCTGGTCGAGGCGGGCGTTGACAGCTTTAAGATCGAGGGTCGGATGAAGACGGCGCTCTATGTGGCGACGGCGGCCCGGACCTACCGCAGGGCGATTGATAATTATTTTGAAGATCCCGCGCGGTACGCCGCTCACATGGACTGGTACCGCGAGCAGATCGCGGCCTGCACATACCGTCCGTTTACAACGGGATTTTTCTTCGGGAAGCCAGACAGTGAAGCGCAGATCGTCGGAACCAATACCTATGTGAAGGGATATACCTACCTTGGCGTGATCGAGGGGAAAACGGCGGACGGATTGTACCGTATTGAACAGAAAAACAAATTTTCTGCGGGTGAAACTATTGAAATTATGAAGCCAAACGGTGATAATATAGAGGTGCGGGTAAACCGCATTGTCGGGGAGGATGGGGCCGATATGGAGTCTGCGCCGCACCCGAAGCAAACATTGTTCATCGATCTGGGACATCCCATGGAGGAGTTTGATGTCCTGCGCAGGAAAGAGAGGACCTGAGCCATGACGAAAGACCGCTACGTAGCCTATGTCGGAACCTACACTCACGGGAAGAGCGAGGGCATCTATATTTTTGACATTGACACGGATACATGGACGCTGAAGGAGCGGAAGGTGGTGCCGGTGGAGAACCCGTCGGATGTTCTGGTTTCCAACAACGGGCAGTTTTTGTATGCCGTAACCGACCGGGGTGTGAACGCGTACCAGATTCTGGAGGAGGACGGCGACCTTGAGTTTTTAAACAGCCAGTGGACCGGCGGTATGCGCGGGTGTTATCTGGAGACGGATCTGGAGGATCGCTTCCTCTTTGTGGCGGGATATCATGATGCGCGGGTGTCCGTGATGCCTCTGGGTGAGGACGGATACCTCGGCGAGGTGGCGGACGGCGTTTTCCATGAGGGGATCGGACTCAATATCACGGACCGCAGCACCATGCCGCATGTGACCTGCGTGAAGATGACGCAGAATGACAAAGGCCTGTTTGCCGTGGACAGCGGTCTGGATCAGGTCAAGGTATACGATGTGGACGGCAAAACCGGAAAGCTGCGTCTGAGAGATATCATCCGCTGTGAACTGGACAGCGGGCCGCGGATGCTGCGCATGTACCGTCAGGGAGAGTACATCTACATTCTCGGCGGGATGAGCAACCGCATCTGTGCCTACCACGCTGTGCCGGACTCGGTACAGAGCGGCGCGGTGGATTATGAGTGCATTCAGAAAATCTCCACAGTCAGCGAGGGAAAGGATCTGCGGGCAGCGGCCAGCGGCATAGAGTTTTCCCCGGATGGCAGATATCTCTTTGTCAGCAACGCGGGCGTCAATACGATTGCAGTCTTTGCCGTGGATCCGCAGACCGGCCTGCTGGAACAGATCTGCAGCGGATATTGCGGCGGGGACTATCCGAAGTCTCTGGCGGTGCTGCCGGATAATGAGCATTTTGTGGTACTGTCCCACAATACCAATGAGATGATGGTTTACAAGATGAATTACGAGGAGGGATATTTCCTGATGTCGTCCAAGCCGGTATCCATCGGCCAGCCGAACAGCATTTTTATCCACAAACTTTCGTAATCCTTTTGAGAGGAAAAGATTCAGAGGAATGTTATGATACAGATATTGATCGTTGAAGATGAAAAACCGATTGCGGATCTCCTGAAGCTGTCGCTGTCTGCCTCCGGCTACTTTTGCCGCTGCGTCTATGACGGCGTGCAGGCGGCGGATCTGCTGGAGCAGGATCACTCCTTCGACCTGATTTTGCTGGACGTGATGCTGCCCGGCGTGGATGGGTTTGAACTGATGGAGTATATCCGTCCGCTGGAGATTCCGGTGATTTTCATCACAGCCAAAAATTCCACGCCGGACAAGGTGCGGGGGCTTCGCCTCGGCGCGGATGACTATATTGTGAAACCGTTTGAGATCGTGGAGCTCCTTGCCCGGGTGGAGGCGGTTCTGCGCCGCAATAAAAAGCTTGACAGTCTGCTCACGGCGGAGGATGTCACGATCGACCTGCGCTCCCGTACCGTCAGGAAAAACGGTCAGGAGATTATTCTGACGAAAAAGGAGTTTGATATCCTTGCGCTCCTGGCGCAGAATGTCGGCGTCGCCATGTACCGGGAGACGATCTATGAGCGCGTCTGGGGCGGCGAATACACCGGGGACAGCCGGACGATCGATCTGCATGTGCAGCGGCTCCGGAAAAAATGCGGTCTGCAGGATCAGATCCGCTCCGTCCACAAGGTGGGCTACAAACTGGAACCCTAGGGAAGGAGACGCAGGATGAAATTCCGCACGAAGATTGCAATCTGCATGGTGGTTTTTCTCTCCCTTGCCTTCGGCATCGGGGGAAGTATCCTGATCGCGGTGTCCTTTGACGCGGACTTACGACAGGAAAAGTCCGCGGCCACGGATTCCTACCAGACCATCCTCAACATGCTGGCGGTGGTAAACAGTGTCAGCACGCAGACCTATTACGGCGATGTGGTTGACGCGCTGGAGCAGCTGGAGAAAAACGGCGGCGGAAGCTGGTCCGCGCTCCGTCTGAGCGTGGACGGCAATGTCTATTACGAAAGCAGCTCTCTGGCCTCCTATATGGATGACACGGTCAGCACGGAGAGTGTCGACCGGTATCAGCTTCTGATTTTTCAGGAGGAGGACGGCTATTATCTGCAGGTGAGCGGCGCTCTCGAGGCCGGTGAAAAGATTCTCTGTCTTGACAGCTTGTATGATATCACTTCTATTTATGAATCCAGATCGGAACAACAGAAGCTTTACCGCTATGTATTTTGGATCATCATTCTGGCGGGATTCGGGCTTTCGTGGCTGATGTCATGGTTTTTTGCAAAACCCATCGGGGAGCTCGCAAAGACGGCGCGGAAGATATCTGGAGGGGATCTGTCGGTGCGGGCACAGGTCAAAAGCGGCGACGAGATCGGCCTGCTCTCGGAGGATTTCAATCAGATGACAGACCGGCTTCAGCAGCAGATCGGGGAGCTGAAAGACGCCATGGAGCGGCAGGAGATCTTTATGGGGGATTTCGCTCACGAGCTGAAGACGCCCATGACTGCCATCATCGGTTATGCGGATCTGCTTCGCAGCCGGGATTTGCCGGATGCGCAGCGGCGGGAAGCCGCAAACTATATTTTTTTCGAGGGAAAACGTCTGGAAAAGCTGTCGCTGCGAATCCTTGAGCTGCTTTTCGCCAAAAAGGGTGAGCTTGCCATGACGCCGACACAGCCGGCGAAGCTGGTCCGGGATGTCGCGGACCTGATCCGGCCGGTGTTGGAGGAAAAAGGGATTGTGCTGGAGCTGGATTGCGAGGATGGATTCTGCCTGCTGGAACCGTCCCTGACAACCTCTCTTTTGATCAATTTGATTGACAATGCAGGAAAGTCCATGATGGATGGCGGGACGATCCGGGTGTCCTCCTCCATGATAAAGGACGGCTGCCGGTTTCTGGTGGACGATGAAGGATGCGGGATTCCGCCGGAAGAGGTGGGCAGGATCACGGACGCGTTTTATCGTGTGGACAAATCCCGTTCCCGCGCGCAGGGCGGGGTCGGGCTGGGACTGGCGCTCTGTCTGGAGATTGTCCGGGCGCATGAGGGGACGATTGACTTTGAGCCGCGCCGTCCGCGGGGGACGCGGGTGACTGTCCGGT
>JAJQBV010000118.1:0-4208 GCA_021203115.1 Clostridiales bacterium
CACTACGGCAGCGGCGGCAACGACTTCGGCCAAGACCGGCGACACCAACCCGGTGCTTCCGCTGGCGGGAACCTGTGCGGCAGCAGTTGCGCTGATCGCGGTGCTCGCGGTAGTGCGCAGACGCAGACACATTTAAATTGTCCGATATAACTTTGTGAACATTGTATAGTTTTTCATCCTTCTGTTTGTGACAGGTGCACAGGCAGAGGGATGAAATGTTCGTGCAATATTTGCAATTCATAGAAATGCTTGACAGATTGAAAGAGATGAGCTAAAATCAACCTCGTCAGGCAATGCGGGTGTAGTTTAGTGGCAAAACTCCAGCTTCCCAAGCTGGCTATGTGGGTTCGATTCCCATCATCCGCTTTGATACAGGCTGGGAGCATCGGATAACGATGCTCCCGGTTTTTTCTGTTTGGTCGTCTGCTGACAGGTCAGTGGAGAAGCGTGCCTTTAAACTCTTCCGCATGCTCCCGAAAGTACCCGTTCAGATATTCCGTGACGGCATCCAGCCCCTCATTGCTGAAGTCAAAGAGTACGGATGTTTTCAGATCATCGGCGGTATGGTCAAAGTTGTAAGGTCCCGGCCAGACGGTTGCGCGAAGCTTTGTCTCCTCCCCGCCGGCAATTTTCTCAATGCGGTAGTGCATGCCGCAAAAGCTGCCGTGAAACCATGTTTTTTCATAAAACCGGATGTTGAACAGATCGGTGCGTTGAATGCTGTTTTCCATAATTCATTCCTTTCGGGAATAAGTATAACACAGATTCTTCCCTTTACAAACGAATTTTGTAATTATACAATGAGCATAGGAAATTATGAATCATTCTGCTACAACGATCAGAGGTATGACTATGGGAAAGAAAGTCGGAGTTTCACAGGAGGAGAAAAATCTCTCCTATTACAAGTATTATGAGCAGGATCTTGCGCCGATTCCGGAGGAGAAGCTGGCGATTCTCGCGGCAGGGCCGGCAGATCCGAAGACACTGATCCCGTTTGAGAAGCGGCAGCTTTTCCTGAAGGGAAAGGACGAGGAGGCCGGGTACTGTCAGGTCGGTTACGGCATTCTCGAGGACGGCACGGCAGAGGTTTGCAACACGACATACATGCCGGGCGTGACCAGCGAGATACTGGACTGGTGGTTTCCGTGGCATTCCGTCGGTTCCGACCTGCGCTACAAGATCTGGGATCCGGAGGATCACTATTTTGCACGGGCTGACCGGGCGGATTACGTGACGGATCCGTCTGTCCCGATGAATGAGAAGACATGGGGTGTGAATCACTACATTATCGAGGATGTGGGACCGGGCGCGGAGTTTTTAAAGCTCTGCTTCAAAAAGCCCTCTGATCTGGGATATGACATGGCGGCTCTCGGCACAGAGAAATGCAAATCCATGGTTTGCGCGATCGGAGAGAGCTCCTGCGCGGCTGTGATGACCCACAAATGGTATCCGTATCAGGACGGCGTGATGTTCTGCTCCAGATTCTGGATCGGCTATGTCATGACGGAGACCGGTGAAGTGGTAAAGGCGCTTCCGGAGGGCGTCAGCCTTCCGCCGATTGTCCCGCAGGGACTGTTTGCGCACAACATCAAGGAGTTTTCCAACCTTGCGTCCATTCTTCCCTCGGTGTATGAGGAGGAGAAGGATATTTTCTGATCTTTGCGTACATTAGAGCAGCAGGATCAGATGCCATATGAGGATGATTATATGAACAGAGAGAAGGGAGATCCGCGCGGGTTTCCCTTCTTTGCCGTCTGCATAGAATTGTTACAAATGCGAATTCTTTGTTAAGAAATGAAAAAGATACTTGAATCCGAAACGTATTTGGCATAGAATAAGGACTGATACGGATGAATTCTGCCAGAGCTGGGAGGCTGCGATGTATAAGAAGTCGAAGAAGAAACGGGTTATCACATCAATCATCGTGATCATTGTTTTGGTTGCCATGGTTGTGACGATGCTTTTGTCAGCGTTGGCTGTTTAATATTGCGGAAGGGTGAAACGATGAAGAGATGGATAAAAGCAGTTCCGGTGCTGGCTGCGGCAGCTCTCCTGACGGCGGGCTGGGCTGCGGTCAATGCGCGGGCACAGCAGTCAGACGGAGAGGATACGATCGCGAACGGTGTTTTTATCGGCAGCGTGGATGTGGGCGGTATGACCTACACGGAGGCGAGGGAAGCGATCAGCGACTATGTGGACGAGATTTCCGGGCAGACGGTCACGCTGGCAGCGGAGGAGAATACCGTAGAGACGACGCTGGGGGATCTCGGATTTTCGGAGGACGTGGATGCCACTCTTCAGGAGGCTCTGCAGTACGGCAGGACCGGGAACCTTGTCCGGCGCTACAAGGAGCAGAAGGATCTTGAGAATGAGAATAAGGTGCTTCCCCTGACGCTGGTTGCCGATGAGGAGCAGGCGACGGCATGGCTTGAAGCGAATGTGGATGAGTTCAATCAGGAGGCGGTCGATTACGGCCTGACGCGCGAGAACGGCGAGTTTGTCATCATAGAGGGACAGAACGGCCTGGAGGTGGACGTGGATGCGTCCGTGCAGGCGATTGCAGAGTATTTTTCCGACGGATGGCAGGAGGATGCCAGTATCGATCTGGTTGTCGATGTGACCGAGCCGGACGGGACGGAGGAGGAGCTTGCGAAGGTGCAGGATGTCCTCGGAACCTACAGTACGGATTATTCTACTTCTGCCAGCGGGCGTAAAACGAACCTTGCCACGGGTGCCGCCAAGATCAACGGAACAGTGATTTATCCCGGAGAGACGTTTTCGGTTTACGAGGCCTGCAGCCCGTTTAACGCGGATAACGGGTATGCCCTGGCCGGCGCTTATGAGAACGGAACCACGGTGGAGTCCTACGGCGGCGGTATCTGTCAGGTGTCTACAACACTGTACAATGCAGTGATACGAGCTGAGCTTGAGATCGTGGAGCGGTATGGCCATTCCATGATTGTCAGCTATGTAGATCCCTCCGCAGATGCGGCGATTGCGGGGACATACAAGGATCTTAAGTTTACCAATAATACGGACGCGCCGATCTACATTGAGGGGGCGACAGACGGATCGACGATCCGGTTCACGGTTTACGGGCAGGAGACCAGAGATGCCAACCGTTCGGTCTCCTTTGTGAGTGAGACGACGAGTACTACGGAGGCTACGGTGGAGTTTCAGGCTACCGATGCCGCGATCGGAACCGTGACAAAGGTGCAGAGCGCTCACACCGGAAAGACCGCACGCCTGTGGAAGATTGTAACGGTGGACGGTGTGGAGGAGAGCCGGGAAATCTTTAACACGACGACCTATAAGATGTCGCCGACGATCTATGAAGTAGGAACGTCATCCGCCAATGCGGAGGCGGTTGCGGCGATCAACGCGGCTATTGCGACCAATGATCTGGCAACGATTCAGGCGGCAGCGGCGCAATGGAATGATGAGGCGCTGGCGCAGGCGGCACAGGCAGAAGCGGATGCGGCAGCAGCACAGGCAGCAGCGGATGCGGCGGCAGCGCAGGCAGCGGCGGATGCGGCGGCAGCACAGTCGGAGGCAGATGCGGCAGAAGATGCGGCAGCGCAGGAGTCGTCATCGACAGACACATCAACGGAGAGTACGGAGACGACGGAATAGACGGTTGTACATGGCAGGATAGACAGCTGCGATAACGGAATCGGCGAGGCTGCCCGGGAAAGGGCAGCCTCTATTTGTAAAGAGTACGAATTCCTGCGGACGTATTCGGAGAGATGTGATCAACATGGCTTTTATCATGGCGAAAAATCTGAAACACCGGTTTGAAAAACGGGACGATGAAGGGCAGGTCATCGGTGAGGTCACGGCGCTTGACGGAGTCGACCTGGAGGTGGAAGCCGGTCAGTTTATCGCGATTCTCGGACAGAACGGATCGGGGAAATCCACCTTTGCGAAGCATCTGAATGTTCTGCTTACCCCAACGGAGGGGACGCTTCTGGTAGACGGAAAGAATGTGGAGGATGTGCGGGAGACATGGAATATCCGCCAGTCCGCAGGCATGATTTTTCAGAATCCGGACAACCAGATCGTGGCCGGAGTGGTGGAGGAGGATGTTGCATTCGGCCCGGAGAATCTCGGAATCCCTTCTGAGGAGATCTGTGCCCGCGTGGAGGAGAGCCTGGATGCGGTGGGGATGACAGCATTCCGCCGCCATTCGCCCAACCATCTTTCCGGCG
>JAJQBV010000118.1:4218-9778 GCA_021203115.1 Clostridiales bacterium
CAGAAGCAGCGGGTCGCGGTGGCCGGTGTGCTGGCCATGCATCCGAAATGCATTATCATGGATGAACCGACGGCCATGCTGGATCCGAGCGGCCGCCGTGAGGTTCTGCAGGCGGCGCACAGGTTGAACCGGGAGGAAGGTGTCACGGTCATCCTGATCACCCATTATATGGAGGAGGCCGTCGATGCGGATTATGTTTTTGTGCTGGAGCACGGGCATGTGGTGATGAAGGGGGACCCCCGGACGATCTTTTCGCAGACTGAGATGCTGAAGACATACGGGATGGATGTCCCTCAGATCGCACGGCTTGCGGGGGAACTGCGGCAGGAGGGTTATCCGCTCAGGGAGGACATCCTGACCCGGGAAGAGCTCGCGGATGCGATCGCGGAGCTGGCGCACCGGGCGGGTGACAGGCCGGCAGACCGGCAGAAAACCGGTACAGATATAGAAGAAACCGCACCTGCCATGCGGAAGGAAAAGCTGTGCCTGAAGCATGTTTCCTATTCTTACGGCAGTGCTGCTCATGGGAAACCGGTTTTAAAGGATGTCAATCTCACGGTATATGAGGAGGAACTGATCGGAATTATCGGACATACCGGCTCCGGAAAATCCACGATGATCCAGATGTTTAACGGATTGCTGCAGCCGACGGAGGGGAACGTGTACTATGAGGGGCAGGATATTGCCATCGCGGGATTTTCTCTTCGCGCGCTCAGGGGTAGCGTGGGGATGGTTTTCCAGTATCCGGAGTATCAGCTTTTTGAGGAGACGGTGATCCGGGATGTGGCATTCGGCCCGCAGAATCAGGGCCTCGGGCAGGAGGAAGCGCTTGAGCGTGCGAGGGAGGCATTGCGCCGGGTGAAGCTTCCGGAGAGCTGCTGGGAGATGTCGCCGTTTGACCTGTCGGGCGGACAGAAGCGGCGCGCGGCGATTGCCGGTGTGATTGCAATGAATCCGTCTGTGCTGATTCTGGACGAGCCGACGGCCGGACTGAATCCGCGGGGACGGGATGAGCTTTTTGCGCTGATCCGGGAGTTTCACGAGCAGATGCATATCACGGTGCTGTTGGTATCTCACAGCATGGAGGATGTCGCGGACTATGTGGATCGGATCGTCGTGATGGATCATGGGGAGATCCTTATGGACGGTACGTCACCGGAGATTTTTTCCCGTGTGCCGGAGCTTGAGGCAGCTTCTCTGGCCGCGCCGCAGGTCACCTATCTCATGGCGGATCTGGCCGGGCGGGGCTTTCCGGTCCGGACGGATGTGACGAATCCCGGGGAGGCAAAGAGGGAGATCCGAAAGATATGTTAAAGGATATTACGCTCGGGCAGTTTTATCCGGCGGATTCCGTCATTCACAGGCTGGATCCGCGGGTAAAATTATTTTCTACAATCCTATATATTGCGGCACTTTTTCTCATCAATGGCCCGGTGGGATGGGTTCTGGCGATTGTCTTCCTGGCGGCGGTGATTGCCCTGTCGGAGGTGCCCTTTGTGATGATGCTCAAAGGGGTGCGCGCCATCATGGTTCTGGTCGTGCTCACGGTTGCCTGCAACCTGTTTTTCACGCAGGGGGACGATGTCCTTTTCTCATGGCGGTTTCTCACCATTACCGGGGAGGGAGTGCACCGTGCGGTTTATTACGCCCTCCGCTTGATTTTTCTTGTGGTGGGGACATCGGTTATGACGCTGACGACTTCGCCGAGCCGCCTCACGGACGGCATAGAGGAGGGGCTGCGCTTCCTGAACCGGCTGCGGGTGCCGATCCATGAGATTGCCATGATGATGTCGATCGCCCTCCGGTTTATTCCGATTCTGGGTGAGGAGGCGGATAAGGTGAAAAAAGCGCAGATGGCGCGGGGCGCAGATTTTGACGAGGGAAACCTGCTGCAGAAGGTGAAAAGTCTGGTGCCCATTCTGGTTCCGCTCTTTGTCTCCGCATTTCGGCGGGCTAACGATCTGTCGCTGGCGATGGAAGCGCGATGCTACCGCGGCGGTGAGGGCCGGACGAAAATGCGGCCGCTGAAATATGAGAAAAGAGACCGGATCGCTTACGCTGTCGTCGTTACCTTTCTGGCGGCGATGATTGTGATGCGTGTACTGTATCGGACTGTGTGGACAGGGGATATGATATGAAAAGAGTGAAGCTGGTGGTCGCCTATGACGGAACAAATTACCGCGGGTGGCAGGTGCAGCCCAACGGGGTGACCATCGAGGGAAAATTAAATGCTGCCCTGACAGATCTGCTGGGGGAAGAGATCCGCGTGGACGGAGCCAGCCGGACCGACTCGGGAGTGCATTCCATGGGAAACGTGGCGATTTTTGACACGGATACCCGGATGCCGGCGGAGAAGATTTCCTTTGCGTTAAACCAGCGCCTGCCGGAGGACATTGTGGTGCAGGAGTCCTGTGAGGTGGAGAACGGCTGGCATCCGCGGCACTGTGAGAGTACGAAGACGTATGAATACCGGATTTTAAACCGGACGTTTCCGCTGCCGACGCGGCGGCTGGACACGTATTTTTACCACTATCCGCTGGATGCAGAGCGGATGCGTGCGGCGGCGGGGCTGCTGGAAGGGACGCACGATTTCAAGAGCTTCTGTTCCATCCATACCGGGGCGAAAACGACGGTGCGCACCATCTATACCTGTGATGTGTCGAGGCAGGATGATATTATCACGATCCGGATCAGCGGGAACGGGTTTCTCTACAATATGGTGCGAATCATCGCGGGAACGCTGATTCCGATCGGAGCGGGGCAGATGGAGCCGAAGGAGATGATCCGGATTCTCGAAGCGCGGAACCGTGCGGCGGCGGGGCCGACGGCGCCGGCACAGGGGCTTACGATGATGGGGATTCGGTTTGAGGAAAGGACGGAGTGAACGTTATGGAAAATTTTCTGGTAAAAGTGGTCATTATCCTGCTGTTGATGGTATGTCTGGGATATTTCAACGAGAAAGTGACGAAGCTCACCTATGAGATTTCCCTGATGCTGTTCTCAATCGTGATCGGCGCAGTTCTGCTGGGCGCGGAAGTCTGTGTTAGCGGCGAGACGGCATCGGAGATCCTGGGTCAGTTTCAGTTTATCAACCTGGAGCGGTTTCTGACGGAGGGTGTGCTCTGCTTTATGCTTTTTGCCGGCTCCTGTCATATGCGCCTGCGCAGCTTTAAGACATATGCCAGAACCATCACGCTGTTGTCCATAGGGGCAACGCTTCTGGGAGCGGTTTTTTACGGACTGCTTTTTTACGGGGCAGGGCAACTCCTCGGCTTGGGATTATCCCTGCCGGTCTGCCTGATGTTCGGCAGTATTACGGCGCCCACGGATCCCATCGCGGCGACCAGTATTTTAAAGAAATTCAACCTCCCGAAAAACATTGGATTCATCATTGAAGGGGAATCGCTTTTAAATGACGGCGTCGGTGTGGCGCTTTTTGTCTGTTTTTCCGGTATGGTGACCGCAGAGGCGAATCAGGGATTTTTCACCGTGATGATCCGTGAACTGGCGGGCGCCGTGGCGGTGGGTCTGGTCGTGACATTCCTGATCTTTCCCATGTTTAAGCGAACGGGAGATGAGGCACGGCGGATTTTTGCCAGTCTGCTGGCGGTCTCAGCGGCATATCTGATCTGCGAGATTCTGGGATTTTCCGGTGCGATCGCCTCGGTGGTCTGCGGCGTCATGTTTTCCGCACTTCGCAACCGGGAGGCGGAACAGGGACGGGAGATGGCACTGGAAAAATTCGACACGTTCTGGGAGATGGCGGATACGCTGCTGAATTCGGCGCTGTATGTGATGCTTGGACTTTCTTTCCTGCGAATCCTGACGATGCCGCAGGTTTTGCTGCTGTCCGTCGTCGCGATTGCGGCAAATCTGATCGGCAGATCCTGCAGCGTGGGAGCCATGTCCCTTTTCGCGGGGAAGCTGCCGGACGGATATGACCGCAAAAATTTTGTTGCACTTCTTACATGGGGCGGCCTGCGCGGCGGCCTGTGCGTGGCGCTGGCGATGAGCACGTCGTCCATGCTGCCGGAGACGGTTTACCATATCGTGCTGGGAGGCACCTACGCAATTGTATTTTTCACCACGATCATACAGGGGATGACAATGAAATCCGTGTACCGGCACATAGAGGGGAATCTGGAGAGACATGCGGATTAAAAACGAATGGTTTCAGAAAAAAATCCGCAAAACAGAAAAAACCTGTTGACACCAAAAAATGGCTGTAATATAATATCAAAGTCTGACAAGACGTGTTTTTGTCGTGCGTTTCATGACAAAATCTCCGAGAGAATGTGCAGCGGCATTTCAGGTACCGGGGTGGGATCCGGCGGCCGCGGTTCCTCTTTCAGGCACCTTCCACACGCCTGAGTGCGGGAAACCGAATGATGCGGGCACAGGATCCAACGCAATGATCCGAAGCAGAAGTGACCGGACATCTCTTTTGATAAGGACCAGACAATCGATTCAAGGAGGAACATGCAATGGATACATTCATGGCTAAAAATGAGGCTATTGACAGAAAATGGTATGTAGTGGATGCTACAGGATATACATTAGGTCGCTTATCCGCAGAGATCGCAAAGATTTTAAGGGGAAAGCACAAACCGATCTACACACCGCACATTGATACCGGTGATTACGTTATCGTTGTCAATGCCGAGAAGGTGAAAGTAACAGGAAAGAAGCTGAATCAGAAGATTTATTATCATCACTCCGAATACATCGGCGGCATGAAGGAGACTACCCTGAAAGAGATGCTTGCAAAGCATCCTGAGAGAGTGATCGAGCATGCGGTCAAGGGTATGCTCCCGAAGGGACCTCTGGGAAGACAGATGTACAAAAAGCTTTTTGTATATGCCGGACCGGATCACAAACACGCGGCTCAGAAACCTGAAGTTTTGACGTTTTAATCGGAGGAGGGAATAGATCATGGCAAATAACAATTTTTACGGAACAGGCAGAAGAAAAAAATCGATTGCCAGAGTATATTTGAAGCCGGGCACAGGCAAGGTTACGATCAACAAGAGAGACATCGATGACTACTTCGGTTTTGAGACACTGAAGATCATTGTTCGTCAGCCTCTGGTCGCTACAGACACAACAGACAAGTTTGATGTGATGGTCAATGTGAAGGGCGGCGGATATACGGGACAGGCAGGAGCGATTCGCCACGGCATCGCCCGTGCACTGCTCACGGTGGACGCAGATTACAGACCGGTGTTGAAAAAGGCCGGATATCTGACCCGTGATCCTCGTATGAAAGAGCGGAAGAAGTACGGTCTCAAGGCCGCGAGAAGAGCGCCGCAGTTTTCGAAGAGATAAGGATTACTGCGAATACAAAAGTATATGGAAAGCCCTGGACGCTTGCGTACAAGGGCTTTTCTTTATGCTTTTGTATTCATTGGAAGACAAGAAACGACCGAGATGAAGCGAAGCGAAATCGAGGTTCTTTCTTGGATTCGCAGTAATCCATATCGGAGATAATAAACAGATTACTCCCCGGAAATTGATATGCTCCCCATATGGTAGACATTGAAAATATTCAAAATCTACTATA
>JAJQBV010000062.1 GCA_021203115.1 Clostridiales bacterium
GCCTGATACTCGCGGGAGAAGTCATAAAAGATCTGGCGGATGTGCACATTGATGGAAACGGAATCCGATAAAAAAGCCTGACGCAATGCGCTCAAAAGCGCGCGGATAAGCAGAGAGAAAAATAACCGGTTATAGAATAAAACTATAATGGGGTATTTTTTTTATGTATTAGACGCGATAATGTCGGCATGATATGATAACATACATAACCTGTATGCAAACTATGAATAAGGCAAGAAGGAAAAAGAAGATGAAAGTATATATCAAAAAAGACGATTGTAATCAGATTGTGAATTTTGCAAAGGCGAGAGTACCGGAGGAGGCCTGCGGCCTCGTCGCAGGAACGCAGACAGAGGAAGAAAAACGGATTGAAAAGGTCTATTTTCTGACGAACATTGACCATACCAGTGAACATTTTTCGCTGGATCCCGCGGAGCACTTAAGCGCCGTAAAGGATATGCGGCGGCTGGGATATAAGCCGCTCGGGAACTGGCATTCGCACCCGCAGACTCCGTCGCGTCCGTCCGCGGAGGATATCCGTCTGGCCTATGACAGCACGGCGAGCTACCTGATTCTGTCTCTGGCGGATGCGGATCATCCGGTTTTGAACTCTTTCCATGTGGAAAATGGCTGCGTGGATAAGGAAGAACTTATCGTGGAGTGACATTTCAAAAGTGAGTTCAGGAAACATAAGAGGAAGAGGTGACAAAAATTGGCAAAGGAAAAACCGAACATTATTCTGATTCTGACGGACGATCTTGGTTACGGCGATCTGTCCTGTTTTAACCCGGAATCCAAAATCCGGACGGAACACATTGACGCGGTGGCGGCAGGGGGACTGCGCAACACAGATTGTCACGCGTCCTCGGCACTCTGTACACCTTCCCGCTACGGGCTTCTGACGGGTCGCTACAACTGGAGATCCCGCTTAAAAAGAGGCGTGCTTCCGGGGCAGTCCAGCCCGCTGATTGAGGAAGGGAGGGAGACCATCGGGACGTTCCTGCAAAAGCAGGGGTATCGCACGGCCTGTGTCGGAAAGTGGCACCTGGGAATGAACTGGACCGTGAAAGATGGCTATACTTTGCCCGAGACATATGAAGACCCCAACGGCGATCAGGACAAATGCGCGGCGGGAATTGATTTTACGGCGTCGATTGCGGACGGACCGAACACGCGGGGATTCGACTATTTCTTCGGGCTTCCGGCTTCTCTGGATCAGCCGCCGTTTGTGTATATCGAAAATGATCATGTGCTTGCTCCGCCGGATCATATGATCGGCGTGCGCAGGCTGGACCGCGTGGGATCGTCCCAGCAGACGGAGGTCGAGTACGGACCGGCGGCGCCCGGCTACGATCCCGCGAAGGTGGTTCCGGATATGGATGCGAAAGTGCTTTCTCTGGTGGATGAATATGCCGGAAAAGACCAGCCGTTTTTTATTTATTATCCGACTCCGGCGGTACACGGACCGCTCCTGCCCGCGCCGGAGTATCAGGGAAAATCCGGAATCGGCAGATACGGAGATTTTGTCCTGCAGGTCGATGGGTTTGTGGGAAAACTGGATGCGAAGCTGCGCGAAAAGGGAATTGCGGATGACACCATCCTGATTTTTACCAGTGACAACGGTTGCTCCGGCATCGCGGATTATCCGACGCTGAAGGAATTGGGGCACAACCCGAGTTATATTTACCGCGGAAAGAAAAGCGATATCTGGGAGGGCGGCCACCGCATACCGTTTATCGTCCGCTGGCCGGGGCATGTGCCGGCCGGAGCCGAGCGGGACCAGATGACCTGCCTGACCGATGTGTTCGCGACCATCGCGGAGATTACGGGATTCACCTACGGAGATGACGCCGGGGAGGACTCCTTTTCCGCCTTATCTATCTGGGAAGGCGGAAAAGAGCCCATACGGGAAGATGTTGCACCACTCAGTGTCAAATTATTCTCTCCGCCGCGGAAAGTGGAAGCTGGAGTTCTGTCCGGGCTCCGGCGGCATGGGGCCGGAGGCGAAGATTCCGGCGAGCGGGATACCCGGAGACGATACACCGTACCAGCTCTATGACCTGTCGACAGATATCCGGGAACAAAATAACCTTTACGGACTCCGTCCTGAGATTGAGGAGGAATTGACTGCTTTTGCGGCTTCTTACGTGAAAAACGGGCGCACCACTCCGGGAGAACCCCAGAAAAATACAGAGAGTGAGAACTGGCCGGGACTGGAGTGGATGCCCTGAGCATTTCGAATATGGAAAAGGAATTGGAAATGAAACATATACTTGAGACGCGTCAGATAGATACGGACGTCCTGATTATCGGCGGCGGAACGGCGGGATGCTATGCCGCCCTAACGCTCAGCCGGAAATCATCGCTGTCCGTTCTGATTGCGGAGAAAGCGGATATCCGCCGCAGCGGCTGTCTTGCGGCGGGCGTCAACGCGCTGAACGCTTACATCACAGAGGGCAGGACGCCTCAGGATTATGCGGATTACGCGGCGAAGGATGCGGCGGGAATCGTGCGGCAGGATCTCCTGCTGACGGCGGCGGAATTATTTAATGAGGTCACAGCGGACTTAGAACAGCTGGGACTGGTCATTTTAAAGGATGAAAACGGAAAATATGTGTCCCGGGGGAACCGCAATATCAAGATCAACGGGGAAAATATCAAACCGATTCTCGCGGACGCCGTACTGCAGTCAGAGCGCGTGGCAGTGATGAACCGGGTCATTATCACGGATCTGCTTGTGAAAATTAATAAAATTTAAGTCGCGGTCGTATTATCCGTGACAGAGCGGAATGCTTACATCATCCGTGCAAAATCTGTGCTGGCGGCGACAGGAGGCGCCGCGGGGCTGTATAAGCCCAACAATCCCGGCTTTTCCAGACATAAAATGTGGTACCCGCCGTTTCTTACCGGCGCGGGGTACGCCATGGGGATTCGTGCAGGCGCGGAGATGACCTCTTTTGAGATGCGTTTTGTCGCGCTGCGATGCAAGGACACCATCGCGCCGACCGGAACCATCGCACAGGGTGTCGGAGCCAGGCAGGTCAACGCGAAAGGATTTATGTACGAGGACAAGTACGGAATTACAACCAGCGAGCGCATCTACGGAACCGTAATGGAAAACCATCTCGGAAACGGTCCCTGTTATCTGAAGACCGGCGGTATCTCTGAACGGCAGCAGGAGGAACTCCTGAAAGCTTATCTGAACATGTGTCCGACCCAGACTCTGAAATGGATAGAGCAGGGGACGGGTCCCGCTGAACAGGATGTGGAGATTGAGGGAACGGAACCTTATGTCGTGGGAGGGCACACCGCCAGCGGATATTGGGTAGATACCCGCAGGGAGACGACGATTCGTGGATTGTTTGCTGCAGGTGATGTGGCGGGCGGCTGCCCGCAGAAATACGTCACCGGTGCTCTGGCGGAGGGGAAAATCGCGGCGGAGAGTATTCTTGCCTTGCTGCAATCTGCGGATACTGCGCAGGAAGCAGCTGTCAATGTTCCTGCAGCGGAAAGCGGATGCGGCGAAACGTCGGAATCAGATCCAATTGCCGGGGCAAATGCGGACGAAACGTCGGAACCGGGTTCGATTACCGGGGCAAATGCGGACAGGAAAGCAGAAACGGACGGGAACACGGAATCGGACGGAAAAGCAGGAATGGACGGGAAAACAGAAACCGATCGGGGAGCAGAGGTGCTTTTACGAAAACAGGCCGACGCTGTCCTTAATACCTACGCCCGCATCCTCAGCGAGACGAACGCACCATACACGGCGGAGGAACTGGAGGAGCGGATGCAGAAAGTCATGGACGAATATGCGGGCGGTATCTCCACTCACTATGCTTACACGGAGCAGCGGCTTCGCCTGGCGGATGAGGAGATCGACCGGCTGACTGCTCTGACGGAACGTCTGGCAGCACAGAACATGCATGAACTGCTTTTTGTGTATGAACTGCGGGACCGGCTGACGGTCTGCAAGACGCTGATTTTCCATCTTCTGAACCGCAGAGAAACCAGATGGCATATTTTCGGGGAAAATCAGGATTACCCAGAGAAAAATCCGAAGTTCTTTGCCTATCTGAACTCCCGCATAAAGGATGGAAAGCGGGAAGTTTTGTGGAGAGAGATTGTGGCGGAAAACGAATTCCGGCATACGGATGCCGTGTCTGACGATGGTTGATGGGTATAGAGCAAAAAAGACTGTGAAGCAGTTTTACATGTTTTTTACTAAGAAACTGTGAAGATTAATTTTTTAACAGTTCCTGAGCTTGTACTAAGTACCTGCAGGTCAGATCTGTCGGAGTGTGAAAAGCACGAAGCAATTGACTTTCATACATGGTGATGGTTACGCCAGCAGTCATGCTTGGTTAGGAAGAAGAGGGGGAGTGTGTATGAGTATACGAATCAACCGAAACCGCTGCATCAGCTGCGGGAACTGCGCGGAGATATGCCCGGAGACACTGATTTCAGTGGCGGACGGATGCGCTCACATGGATTATCCGCGGGACTGCTGGGGCTGTGCTTCCTGCATCAAGGAGTGCCCGGCGGGAGCCATAGATTTTTTCCTGGGGGCGGATATCGGCGGCGGAGGCAGCGTGATGAATGTGGAAAAAAGGGGCGATATCCTCCGGTGGCATATTCGAAAAGCGGATGAAACGGAGGTGGTCATTGAGACAGACAGGCGGGATGCGAACCGGTATTAGTAATTGTTATGGATAGGAGTTAGATTGTTATGAATGGATTGTCACATTTGGACGAACTGGAGGCGGAGGCGATTTATATCATCCGGGAAGTAGTTGCGGAGTGCGAAAAGCCCGTGATGCTGTACTCCATAGGGAAAGACAGCTCCGTGATGCTGCATCTGGCGCTGAAAGCGTTTTACCCGGAGAAACCGCCGTTTCCGTTTTTGCATGTCAATACGACATGGAAGTTTCACGAGATGATCGAGTTTCGCGACAGAAGAGCAAAGGAACTCGGAATCGAGATGCTGGAGTACATCAACGAGGACGGTATCAGGGCGGGAATCAACCCGTTTGACCATGGCGCAAGCTATACGGATATTATGAAAACACAGGCGCTCAGGCAGGCGTTGGAGAAGTACGGATTCACGGCGGCTTTCGGCGGCGGCCGCAGGGATGAGGAAAAGAGTCGGGCAAAAGAGCGAATTTTTTCCTTCCGCAATGCCGCGCAGGCCTGGGATCCGAAAAATCAGAGACCGGAGGTGTGGAAGCTTTTCAATACAGAACTGAATAAAGGAGAGAGTATCCGCGTCTTTCCGATTTCCAACTGGACGGAAAAAGATATCTGGCAGTATATCAGGAGAGAAAATATTCCGATCGTGTCCCTGTATTTTGCCGCGGAACGCCCGGTGGTTTATCGGGACGGCAATATCATCATGGTGGATGATGAGAGGATGCGCCTGCTTCCGGGCGAGGTGCCGGAGATGAAAAGCGTCCGTTTCCGCACGCTGGGCTGTTACCCGCTTTCCGGCGGCGTTGAATCCTGCGCGACGACTCTGGATCAGGTGATAGAGGAGACCTTAAGCTCTGTCGAATCGGAGCGGACCAGCCGCGTGATTGATAAGGACGGCGGAAATGCCAGCATGGAAAAGCGAAAGAGGGAGGGATATTTCTGATGAACAGTTTGTTGAAATTCATTACATGCGGAAGCGTGGACGACGGGAAATCCACTCTGCTCGGACATATCCTTTACGACGCGAAGCTTTTGTATGCCGACCAGGAAAAAGCGCTGATTCTCGACAGCAAGGTAGGCTCCCGCGGAGGCGAGATTGATTATTCTCTTCTTCTGGACGGACTGACCGCGGAGCGGGAACAGGGTATCACGATTGATGTAGCCTACCTCTATTTTACGACAGAAAAAAGAAGCTTTATCGCTGCCGACACGCCCGGCCATGAGGAATACACAAGAAATATGGCGGTCGGCGCCTCATTTGCAAAGCTGGCTGTGGTCATGGTCGATGCGGAGCACGGCGTTTTACCACAGACCAGGCGGCATGCGCGCATCTGTGCGCTGATGGGTATCCGCTATTTTGTTTTTGCGGTAAACAAGATGGACCTGGTGGGCTATCTTGAGAATCGATTTCAGGAAATCAGGAAAGATATCGATGCGTTATCCGCTGAACTGGAGCTGGCGAATGTAAAAATCATACCGGTCAGCGCCACCCGGGGAGATAATATTACACATGCGCCGGGTCATATGGCATGGTATCAGGGGGAAAGCCTGCTGGAGTATCTGGAGACAGTCGATGTATCGGAAGACGAAAAACAGGATACCTTCTATCTTCCCGTACAGCGAGTGTGCCGGCCGGACCATACATTTCGCGGATTCCAGGGACAGGTGGAGAGCGGCCGCGTGGCGAAAGGGCAGAAGCTGACAGTGTTGCCCGGCAGAGAATCGGCCAGGGTAAAAGCCATACATATCGGGTTTGAAGAAGTCGCGGAGGCATATGCCGGGCAGGCGGTCACCGTGCAGCTGGACAGAGAAATAGATGTGAGCCGCGGCTGCGTCCTGGCAAATACCGGGAAGCTGCCCGCAGCAAAAAAGTTCGGCGTCACACTTCTGTGGATGGACGATGAGCCGCTTCTTGTCGGAAAAGAGTATCTGGTTCGAATCGGTACGAAAAAAATTGCCGGCGTGGTCACCGCCATCACATATAAGACGGATGTCAACACAGGCGAACATCTCGCGGCGGAACGTCTGGAGAAAAATGAGATAGGACTCTGCCATCTGGAACTCGCGGAAAATATTGTAGCAGACACATTTGCGAACTATAAGACGCTTGGCGAGCTGATCCTGATCGACCGCGTCAGCCACGCGACGTCCGCTTGCGGCGTCATAGATACCGTGGGAGAGGAGACGGAAAAGCCGTATTTTGAAAAAGGAAATATCTGTACCGACGGCTACATCTTTGAGGAATTTTATTTTAATATAGAGAACGCTCTGCTTTCCCGGGCGAATGAGGGCGGAAAAACTTATCACGTGGGCGATGAGGTACCGGTCAAGGGAGACAGCTTCCGTTATCCGGAATCCTTTGACATCATCGCTGTGAAAAGTGAAGCTGCCATATTGATTCGGGGACGGCGGGTGGAAGATATCCTGCCTCTGTCAGAGTACCGTTACAGCGGCTTGCCGACTCTGGATGTGCGGGGATTTGAGATCCAGATTCGCGGAGAGGCGGATTATCAGGATTATCTGTATGAGCGAAGGAATATGGATGAGGGGAACCACGTGAAGTTCTATGATAAATGGTTCCGGTTTGAGACATACCGGAGAATCATCTGCACAGATAATTTCTGGATGATATGAGCGCAGGCAATGAGCCGTGCAGCATAATGAGGAAAGACAGACACGTCATGCTTGCATGTAAGTGGCTGTTTTTGCTCATTATGATATAGGGCGAAGCCCGGACAGGGGGCGAGCCACAGGCTCGCTCCCTGAGCACGGCGGGGTCTATGGCACAATGAATATTCAAGACCGGAGGGCATACTCATGCAGAGCATTTTGATAAAAGATACTACAAAAGAAGAGAGGGAAAATATTATCCGGCGCTCTCTCGACTGCGGCGGAGGAGGATGTGAATTTTGTTCTGCCTGTTCACTCGGCGGCGGGAATCCGTATGACATGTATCAGCCATACATAGACGGTGAAAAAGAAATTGCAGAAATTAATGCGGAATATAACGCCAGATATGTATTGGGTTAGCTGATAAATATAATGAGGAAGGAAACTATCTGACATGCGTAGCAGTCATTTACGTTTGCTATAAAACTGAGGGAGAATGTCTATGATAAAAAAGCTGAAGAAAATGGTGTCAGCGTGGCTGAACCGTCTTGCAAAAGAAAATCAAAAAGAATTTCCGGATGGAAAAGCGGATTGCTGCAAATTGAATGATACCAGAAAGAAATCGTCCTGACCATGGAAAAAGGAGGTCACTATGCCTGCGGCAAGTATACTGATCAAACCGGCTTCGGCCAATTGCAACATGGATTGCAGATACTGCTTTTATAAGTGTCTGAGCAGCAACCGGGCGGAGTGCAGCAAGGGATTTATGACTGACGAGACACTGGAACAACTGGTGAAGGGAGCCATCGAATATGCGGATGGCTTCCTTACTTTTGCGTTTCAGGGCGGGGAGCCCACGCTTTGCGGGATTGATTTTTATCGGAAAGTCCTGGCGCTGCAGAAAAAATATAATACGAAGCATCTGGAGATTGAAAATACGATACAGACGAATGGGCTGCTGATTGATGAGCAGTGGGCCGGGTTCCTGTCGGAAAATCATTTCCTCGTTGGGCTGTCTCTGGACGGTCCGCGAAAGATCCATGACCGGTATCGTGCCGGATACGACAGCGGAGGAACATTTTTCAATGTCATGCATGCCGCGGAGCTTTTTGACAGGTATCGCGTGGATTACAATGTTCTCTGCGTGGTAACGGAGGAATCCGCCAAATACGCGGCGGCCATTTATCATTTTTTCCGGAAACATGACATGACGTTTCTGCAGTTTATTCCCTGTATGGATGAGGAGGAACGGACGCGGCGTGTACGCGATGATGGAAATCCGGCTGCGGTGACGGCTTCGTCCTACGGAAAATTCCTGTGCGAACTCTTTGATCTCTGGTATGAGGATTTCAGCCGCGGTGTACAGATCGACATCCGCATGTTTTCCAACCTTGCACAGCTGACGGCCGGGTATCCGGCGGAGGAGTGCGGCATGAATGGATGCTGCAGCTGCTATTTTGTGACGGAAGGTAACGGAGACGTCTATCCGTGCGACTTTTACTGTACGGATGAGTGGCGTCTCGGAACGGTGGCAGATTCTTTTGAAGAGCTCGTGCAGTGTGAGCGGGCAAAGCGATTTGTGGAAATTTCCCTGCAGAAGGATGAGCGCTGTCAGGACTGTTCGTACTTTTCACTCTGTCGCGGCGGCTGCCGGAGATGGAGAGAGCAGCCAGGGACAGAGAAGCCGGGATGCAATCGGCTGTGTGAGGCGTACCGGATGCTGTTTGAACATGCGGGGGAACGGATTGAGGTACTCGGAAACATTATATCCGAAAGATATAGAACGGGAGTATCGGGATAATTATCATGCCCGCTATTGGTCTGCTGATTGATAACGGGCATGAATTTTTTGTCAGTTTAGAGTGGTTGTTTATACCTTAACTCTCTCAAGAATACAACTCCGGCCTGCGCAGCGACACATACGGGCGTCTATCGCCTCTCTTGTGGTCATTATCTATATCAATTTCAATATAGATAAGCTGCTCCCGGTCGTCCGCTTTCACTATAAGATTTCCATCAGCATCCGCAGCAAGCGATTCCCCCGCAAACACCATCTGCCCCTCGGTTCCCGTTCGATTGCACATAACAACGGGAATACAGTTTTGGAACGCCTGCACACGGATCTCCCATTCAAACATGGTGAGCGGCTCTGTTTTTGTGTTTGCCGTTGGTATCAGAATCAAATCCGCGCCCTTCAGTTTTTCTGCCCGGATACTTTCCGGATAATGGCGATCAAAGCAAATCACGATCCCAAGGATTCCAAACGGAGTACGGAATACGAAAAAGCCATCATCTGAAGGAGTATAGTAATCCTGCTCATAGAAATTGACTGCCTGCGCGATATGTACCATCTTCTGGATATCCTGTATCTCTCCCATTGCAGTGATAAGAAAACTCGCGTCATAAAGTCTTTGATTTTCCTTGTAATAAAAATTCGGAA